>JAZRKY010000141.1:0-11542 GCA_045646585.1 Faecousia sp.
GGTAGCAACCAGAACGGAAACGTTGGGGGTCAGGCCGGACAGACGGGTCTTAACGTTCCAGAACTTCTCGAAGCCGATATCAGCAGCGAAGCCGGACTCGGTAACATGGTAGTCGAACAGCTTCAGAGCCAGACGGTCAGCGATAACGGAGGACTGGCCGATAGCGATGTTAGCGAAGGGGCCAGCGTGGATCAGAACGGGCTGATGCTCAACAGAGTAGCACATGGTGGGGTTGATGGCGTTACGCATCCAAGCGGTCATAGCGCCGGCAACATCCAGATCCTCACAGGTAACGGGGTCGCCGTTCTTGGAGTAAGCCACAACGATCTTGCCGATACGCTCACGCAGATCCTTCAGATCCTTGGCAACAGCCAGGATAGCCATCAGCGCGGAACCAACAGCGATGCCGAACTTGGCCCCCATCATGAAGCCGTCCAGGCGGCCGCCGATGCCGATGATGATGTTACGAAGAGATTGTGCGCAGAAGTCGATAATCCAGCCCATTTCCACGCGCTTGGGGTCGATGTCCAGTCTCTTCAGACCCTTCTTCTCCAGCCACTCGTCGGTGTTGTTGCGCTCGTGCTGCATACGGGCAGTGAGCGCTACCATTGCCAGGTTGTGAGCGTTCATAATGTCGTTAATGTCGCCGGTCAGACCCAGGGAGAACTCGGTCATAGGCATCAGCAGCGCGTTGCCGCCGCCGGCTGCAGTACCCTTAACATTCATAGTAGGACCGCCGGAGGGCTGACGCAGAGCGCCGCCTGCGTTCTTACCGATGTAGCCCAGGCCTTCAATCAGACCCAGAGAAACGGTGGACTTGCCTTCGCCGAAGGGAGTGGGGGTAACAGCGGTAACTTCGATGAACTTGCCGTCGGGCTTGTCTGCCAGACGCTTCATAACCTTAATAAAGTCGATCTTAGGGGTCTTGCCGTAGGGGATGATTTCCTCGGGCAACAAACCCAGCTTCTCCCGGAAGTATTCCACGGGGGGCAGAGTCTTTTCTGCTTCCTCTGCGATCTGCCAGTCAGCGAACTTGGTGGGATCCAGCTTTACAAGACCCTTCTCGTCCACGTACTTGCCATTTTCGTCTAAAACGATTGCCATAGTATGTTCCTCCTTGTTTTTCGGTGCCTTTTGGCACATTATTTATGTTTTCTTTATACCTCCGTGATGACGGCTGCGTCCCGAATGAGACCCATCGCCTTCCCGGTGAGTACGCTTCTTTCCAGCGCTTTTTCAAACGCTTCGTCATAGTAGGGCTTAATCTGCTCCATAGTCATATTGTTCTGCCGGCAGACCATCGCCAGCGCCTGGGCGATTTCCTCTTTATCTGCTGTGAGCTTTTCTGTTTCCACCACCCGGTCAATAACCGCCGCGCTCTTAAGAGAAGCCACTGCCGCAGGCTTAGCCTCCTCCCGGAGGGCTTCCTCGGTGGTGTTCATAAACTGCATATACATATCCAGCGTCAGACCCTGCTGGGAAAGCTGGGCACGGAGATTGTTCATCTGCTCCTGCACCGCTTCCTCAATTTCGCCCTCAGAGGGGGTGTAATCCAGGGTTTCCGCCGCCATTTTCAGCAGCCTGTCCTGCAAATCCATTTCGCCCCGTTCGTCGGTGTAGGCTTGCAGGCTTTGGCGCAATTTTTCCTTCATTTCGGGGAAGGTTTCGCACTCGCCAACCTCTTTGGCAAACACATCATCCAGCTCGTAGGGGGTCTTTACCCGGATTTCGTGAATTTTGCACTTAAATTCCGCAGCCTTGCCCGCAAGCTCCTCGGAATGGTACTGCTCCGGGAAAGTAACCTTTACGGTAACCTCTTCGCCGGGAACCTTATCCAGTAACTGCTCCTCAAAGCCGGGGATAAACATACCGCTGCCCAAAACCAAGGTCTGCATCTCGGCAGTGCCGCCGGCAAACTGCACGCCATCGCAAAAGCCTGCGTAATCCAGCACAATCTCGTCGCCCTTTTCGGTGGGACGGTCTTTGATTACGGCAATTCGGGGGTACTGCTGCTGGAGCCGCTCAATGTGGCGATCCACCTCAGCATCGGTAATAATATGTCGTTTATTCTCGGCTCTAAGACCGCGATAGGTAAATGCCATTACGATTCTCCTTTGTATGCGCGAAAAGCGCAGGTTTTCCACCTGTTATGATAGCACAGTTTTTCTTTCTATGCAATCTTTCTTTTCGCAAAACAAGCCCGTTTCCGGGCCGTTTTGGGAAAATTTTTCCGCAACGGGGTCATTATACAAATTTTACTTGCAAAAACCAATATAGTTATGATATTTTATTTATAGTTTCTATCTATAGATTGATGAGGTTGCCATATGAACTACAACTATTTGCGGTATTTTTCCGTTTTGGCGCAGTTGGAGCATTATACCCTTGCCGCCGCCCGATTGGGCATCTCCCAGCCTTCCTTAAGCAGCGCTATCCACAATCTGGAAACCGAATTGGGCGTGCAGCTTTTTGAAAAGGTGGGCAGAAACATCCGGCTGACAGAGGAAGGTCGGTTTTATCAGGAAAAAGTAACCACCGCCCTGAACGAATTAAACCAAGCCTCTATGACCCTCCGGGAGAGCAAAACCAGCGCCCCGGTGGTCATCCGTATGGGCGTTGTCTCCGGCGCGCTGGACGGCGCGGTTGCCAAGGAAATTATGACCTATATCCGCCAAAACGAACGCATCCGCTTCCGCTTGACAGAAAGCTCTGCCGAGGAGCTGATGGACCTGGTGCGGGAAGAAAAATTGGATATGGCCATTGTGGACACCACCAACCGGGACAGAAGTCTCCATTTCCGCAAGTTAGGACAGCGGAATTTCTGCGTTGCCCTGCAAAAAGACCATCCCCTTGCCAAAGAAAAAGCCCTTACGCCCCAGCAGATTTTGGCGCAGCCCCAAATCGTTTTCAATTACGATATGGAAAACAGCTTCGGTCAGTGGGCAAGCGGTGCAGCCGCCGAGGAACAGGTGCTTTGCACCGTAAACACCGCCAGCGCCGCCCTCTCGTTGGTTTCTGAGGGCGTCGGCGTATGCGTAATGAGCGAGGATGCCGCAACGAATCATCCCGGCGTTGCTTTCGTACCTATTGACAACTGGCATCAAGCCCTTTATATGTGCATTTTATATGACAAATGGTTAGAGCCGCCCGTTTGGGGCTTTGTGGAAATCCTCGTCAAACAACTGCGCAAACAGGGGCAATAATCTCACAAATTCTATTGTGCTTCCTCGTAGGGCGGGGGCTTGCTCCCGCCCTACAATAATCTACAAGGGCGCGGAGAAATGTAGGGGCGGCCACTGGCCGTCCGCAAAAGTTGGAAGTTGTGCGATATTGCAGGCGCGGTACGGACGAGCGATGCTCGCCCCTACGGCTTATGGTATTGACTAAACCAATGCCATAATTGTCAACTGTCAATTCTTAATTATTTCCCTCATCCGCCCCCTGCGGGGCACCTAATTAATCAAAGTATGATTGCCACCGGCAATCATTAATATTTTGATTCGCTGCGCGGAGCACCACCCCCGGGGAAGGCTTAGAAAAACGGCTGTATCAGATGCGATACAGCCGTTTTGCGTTTTCCGTTGTGATGGCGATAATTTCTTCCACAGGGAGTCCTCGAATTTCCGCCAGCTTTTCTGCCATATGGCAGAGTCTGCCGGGGTCGTTCCGTCTGCCCCGGAAAGGCTCGGGAGACATATAGGGGCAATCCGTTTCCAAAACGATTCTCTCCAGCGGAATGGAAGACGCCGTTTCCACCGCTTTTCGGGCGTTTTTGAAGGTTAACACGCCGGTAAAGCCGATATACCAGCCCTTATTTACTAATTGCCTTGCCATTTCCGCCGCGCCGGAATAACAATGAAACACGCCCGTAATATCCGGGAATTTCCGCACCACATCCATACCGTCACCGTGGGCATCCCGTTCGTGAACAATAACAGGCAGATCCGCTTCCCGGGCAAGCACCATTTGCATTTCAAACGCCCGAATCTGGGTGGCTTTATCAAAATTTTCGTAATAATAGTCAAGACCGATTTCGCCGATAGCCTTTACTTTCGGGTGGCGGCTCATTTGCAAATACTGCTGCAGCACCTCGTCGCAAACCTCGTCGGCAGAATCGGGGTGAGAGCCGACTGAAGCATAAATAAAGGGGTATTTTTCCGCCAGGGCGATGCAATCCCTGGAGGATTCCAGGCAACAGCCGGCATTGAGCACAAAGCCAATGCCTTTTTCCGGGAGACCGGCAATCAATTCCTCTCTGTCTGCGTCAAAGGCGGGGTCATTTAAGTGAGCGTGGGTATCAAATAGCATTTTCTTTCTCCTCTGTTACGACCGCCACAAGGCAGCCCATTCTTTCTTCTACACGGGGGTCTGTCAATGAAAAATCCGTCTTATTGGGATAACTGCAAATGCCCTCCCCGGTGCATTTTGCCGCCGCTTCCTTCAGTACCCAAAAGGTCAGCAATGCCTTATTTTTATCGGCGGCTTTTTCGTATTGCGCCTTTTCTCCGGGAGATAGTATTTTCTCCGCAAGTCCGGGGTTTACCCTTCGGGTCAGCTCCTCGGCATCTATCCCCACCGGGCAATCAGAAAGGGCGCAAAAGGCATAGCCTTTCGTGTGGGTAAGGGAAAAATGCAATGCTTCATTTGGAAAATAGGGCTTTCCCCTGTCTGTTCGGGCAATTTCCGGCAGCGGTCTGCCCGTTGCTTCCCGAAAAAGAGTGGCAAGCAGGGCATAGGCTGCTGTATGACCGTCCAGCTCTGCGTTTTCCACGCCTGCGCTTTTCAGCATTTCCACACCCCTTTCGTTTTTCTCCAGTATAATCGTCTTTCCCCGGTCTGTCAATGCGGTTATATCCTGCCGCCGAATGCCATATACTTTCTATGCAAGGAGGGATTTTTATGGCAGAAGACCGTTTACCTATGCCCCACAAGCTATCGCTGAATGACCGAAAAAACCTGATCCTCACCGGGGCGGCTGAGGTCGTAAGCTTCGATGAAAACGCCGTTATTTTGAAAACAGGGCTTGGTACACTAACTGTGCAGGGGCAGGGGCTTCACTTAAAAACCTTATCCCCGGAAAACGGACAAGTGGCTGTAGACGGGCAGATTACCGCATTATTTTATGAAGAGCCCCGCGCCGCCGGGGGGCTGCTGCAAAAGCTGTTCCGATGACAACGCCCGCCCTTCTGTTTTCCCGATTTTTGACCGCCTGCCTGTTGGGGGTGGGCTTGGGGGTTTTATACGACCTGCTATCGTGCCTGCCCCGGGCGCTTCGCCACCTGTGGGATGGGCTTTTCATAATCGGCTTGTTCGCTTTCGGTATCTATTTAGGCTTTGGGGTTTGCGGCGGGGATTTGCGCCCGGTGTACAGCGCCGGGCTGTTTATAGGCGCTGCTGCGTGGCATTACAGCCTTGGACGATGGTTTCGGCAGCTGATTTTGGGGATTTTTCGTGTTATAGCGCGCCTTATTTCCATAATTTTCAAGCCATTTGAAAAAATATATGCAATTATTTCACTTTTTTTCAAAAAAACATTTGCATTACGAAAAAAATCGAGTACAATAGGATAGGAACATTCTGTACTGTAAAAGGGGGTATGGGCGATGGCAGGCAAAAAGCGGTCAAAGGTGCGTATTTGCTTCCGCCACGGTTCTCCCCTATTAAAGGTGCTGCTGATTGTTATGATTGTGATTTGCACCGTCTCTCTTCTGACCCTGCGAGCCGCTATCGCAGATGTAGAAAGCCAGACGGAGCTTTTGCGAAAGCAAGCCGCCCAGCTGGAAAAGGAAAATCACAATCTGGCGCAGAATATCGCCCAAATCGGCACCGTACAGGGCATTAAACGCATCGCCTCCCAAATGTTGGATTTGGTAGAGGACGGCGCAAACTTCTTTGTTCCTGACCCAACCAATCCCTGATTTGTTTTTGGAGGAAGCACACAAAAATATGGAGTTGACCATCGGCACAATTTTGGACGGCAAAGTAAAGTCCATCACCAATTTCGGCGCATTTATCTCTCTTCCCGAGAACAAAACGGGACTTGTACACATTTCTGAGGTGTCCAGCACCTATGTCAGCGACATCCGCCAGCACCTGACCGAAAACCAGGAAGTAAAAGTTATGGTTATCGGCACTGAGGGTGGAAAGGTCAACCTATCCATTAAGCGGTTGGAAGCAAAGCCCCAGCAGGTATCCAAGCCCACCCCCCGGCGGGAGGATCGCGCTCCCCGCCCCTACCGCGCTTCTCCCACTCCGCCTCCCGCGCCCAAAACGGCAGATCAGCTTTTTGAGGAACGGCTCAAGCAGTTTATGAGCGAGTCCGACAGCAAAATTTCCGGCATTCGCCAGTATGCTGACCACCGCACAAAAAGCCGCAGAAGGTAAATTATGGCTACTTGTGTTATTACCGGCGGTTCCCGCGGCATTGGCGCGGCTATGGTTTCCGCTTTTGCAAAACGGGGCGACCGGGTTTATTTCCTCTATGAAAAAGACCACGACGCCGCCGCTGCTGTTTCCGCCGCCACCGGCGCCACGGCAATTTGCTGTGATGTTGCCGACGAAGCCGGTGTGGAAAAGGCATTTTCCCAAATCGGCAATGTGGACATTTTGGTCTGCAACGCCGGCATTTATCGGGGCGGCCTTATCCATCAGTTTTCTTCCGAGGACTGGAACCGTTTATTTGATGTAAATGTAAAAGGCATTTATCACTGCGTAAAAGCTGCGATGCCTGCCTTTTTAAGAAATCACAGCGGATGTATCATCACCGTTTCCTCTATGTGGGGACAGGTTGGCGCATCCTGTGAGTGCGCATATTCCGCCACCAAGGGCGCCGTTATTGCACTAACCAAGGCCTTGGCTAAGGAGTTAGGTCCCAGCGGCATCCGTGTCAACGGCATCGCCCCCGGCGTTATTCTGACCGATATGTGCGCCGGTTACCCGGAAGAGGTTTTGCAGTCTCTTCAGGATGAGACCTATGTAGGTCGCAACGGAAATCCGGAAGATATCGCCCAAGCAGCCCTGTATTTATCTGACGCAGCCTTTGTTACCGGTCAGATTCTGGGTGTAAACGGCGGTTTTATTATTTAAGCAACAAAAGAATTGCTGCAAAAAAGGATCATGCTTTTTGCAGTACAAGGAGGTTATACATATATGAAGATTGCAATCGCTTGTGATCACGGCGCATTTGAGCTGAAGGAGGCTCTCATCCCCTTTATTAAGAGTCTGGGCTACTCTGTACGGGATTTCGGCACCAATTCCACCCAGAGCTGTGATTATCCCGATTATGCCGCCGCTGCCGCCCGGGCAGTCGCTGACGGAGATTGTGATAAGGGCATCGTGCTGTGTACCACCGGCATCGGCGTGTCCATTACCGCCAATAAGATTAACGGTATCCGCTGCGCCCTTCTTTCCGATGTGGAATCCGCAAAAATGACCCGGCTGCACAATGATACCAATATGATGGCTCTCGGCGCGGCTGTGGTAAATCAAAGCCTGGCTTTTTCCATCGTGGAAACCTGGCTTGCCACTCCCTTCTCCAACGAAGATCGTCATCAGCGTCGGATTGACAAGATGATGGATTGCGAGGTAACACCCCAAAAAGGCAAGCGCGATAAAAAAAAAGCCAAAGTTAAAAAATGCAGAAAAGACCACACCAACCCTATTTTTAAGCTTTTAACCCGGCTTTTGTGCATTCCTCTGGTGCTTTCTCTGCTCCTGCTGCCCCTCGCCACTGCTATCACTAACATTACCGACCCTACCGCCTTGGCTAAAGCGATTGTAGAGGCTAACCTCTTAGGCGCATTTATGGGCGGAGCAGAAACCCCCGAAACTACCGAGCCTGAAAGTTCAGAAGAACCGACAGGCGCAGTAACCGACGAAAATGCAGGTTCTTCCTCCGGCGCAAGCCAGTCTGAAACCGATGCCGATACCAACACGGAAACGGACACCGGCACGAATCTTCCCACCAGCGGATTGCCCGCCGGTATGGACCTTAGCGCACTTTTGGGCAGCTTGGGCAGCTTGGGCGGTCTGTTGGATGCAGGTATTCTCGATCCTGAGATTCTGACGGAGGATTTGGGTATCAACGCCGAGGATTTGGACACCGATCAGCTTATGGCAGACCTTGCCGGCAGTAAGCTTGTAGAGGATCTGTCCTCTGCGCTTATTGAAGATACCTTTAATGCCGCTATGAGCAGTAACCCCGAGGAGTATCAGTCCGCAATTACCGGCGAAGCGCTGAAAGAGATTATCAGCAACAATTCCGGCACGATCGTTGAGCTTGTGAAAAACAACCTCACCGAAGAAGCAAAGGAAAAATTTGAAGAAACCGATTTGGATACCAAATTGGAGGAAGCTGTTAATAAAGCCGTTGAGGCTGTGCCCACCGAAGAGCTTGACAAGGCATTGGAAAATTACAAGCCCGCTGAAATTATGGGCGGTGTAACCCAAGACCCCACCATTGCAAGTGTCCTTCGTTATCTGAAAGCCATCCGCACCGGCGCCCTTCGGGCAATCGTTCTTTTGCTTGTTATGGCGCTGTCTGTAGTGGTTATCATTTCCGGTCTGCCCAACCTGCGGGGACTCGCTTCCGTTGGTAAAAGCGGTGTTGTAGCCGCCGGTATTTGCTACGGCATTTCTTTGGTGCTGGGTACACCTGCGCTCCCCGAAGTGCTTAACAACGCCGTTGGCGCTATGGGCGAAGCCGCCGCTATGATTACGCCTTTCCTTTCCATTATCACCTCTTTGCTGGGCAGCTTGGCATCCGCTTTTGAAACCTGCGCTATTGTTTATGCCGTTTTAGGCGTTGTTATTTACTTAGGCGCAACCGTTTTCCGCGGTGTATTCCGTCGCATCTTTGATGCCATCTTTGCTATTGAATAAATCATTACATTCCCCCTGTCTGTTCGACGAACAGACAGGGGGAATATTTTTTGCACACTTATGTTTACGCAGACATAGAATAGTGGGAGGCGATTTTTATGGCTATTGTAAACACGACCGTTCCCATTACTTCCGAAATAAATGACAATATCATCACCGAGCTTGTGAGCACCTACCCCTTTTTACGGACAGAAATGCTCACCGCCACCGCTTTTCAGCGACCTGTCCGCGCGCTGATTTTCGGTACAGGACCCCGAAAGGTGCTGTTCACCGCAGCCCATCACGCCAACGAGTGGATTACCGCCTACATTCTGCTAAAGTATGCAGAGGATTTGGCGGAAGCTATCCGTACCGGGGGAGATGTAGGCGACCAAAACGCCCAGGCGCTCAGCGATGCCGTTACCATTTATATGGTGCCGATGGTAGACCCCGACGGAGTAGACCTGGTTACCGGCGCAATCCAGCCGGGAAGCCTGCAATATGAGCTTGCCCGGCGGCTGGCGGAAAACTACCCGGAAATTTCCTTCCCCGACGGGTGGAAGGCCAATTTATTGGGGGTGGATTTGAACCTGAACTATCCCGCAGGTTGGCTGCAAGCCCGGGAAATCAAATTCTCCCAGGGCTTTACCCTCCCCGGGCCCCGGGATTATGTAGGTCGTTCCCCCTTGGGGCAGTTAGAGACCCGGGCGCTGGCAGATTATACCGAGCAGATAGACCCCGCCTTGGTTTTGGCGTTCCACACCCAAGGGGGCGAAATCTACTGGACATTTGCAGACATCGAAGTCCCCGGCGCAAGGGAATTGGGAGAGGCGATGGCCCAAGCCAGCGGCTATCGGCTGGCGGATGTGCCCTATAACTCCGCTTTTGCCGGGTATAAGGACTGGTTTATTCAGGAATTTCGCCGACCGGGCTATACAGTTGAAGCCGGGCGGGGTGTAAATCCTCTGCCCCTTTCTCAATTTGACGAGATTTACCGGGACAATTTGCCCCTAATGAATATCGCTGCCACAGGAAATTTCCCCGCGTTTGCATAATTTTCCCACAAAGGGCAAACAATACCTCCGAACACAAAAACAGGAGGTTATGATTCTATGCGTCATTCTCGCGTACTTTTCTTTTTACTGGCACTGCTGATGCTGCCTATCCCTGTATCGGCGGCAGAGGTGGATTGCGATGCTATCTACTGCTTTACTTCCACAGATTTTCAGGAAACGGATGCTGAGCCCCTGACGGGCGTTTGCATCACAGGTCTGCCCGACCCGGAAACCGGCACGGTCTTTCTCGGTCAGCGGGTGCTGCAAAAGGGGGATATTTTAACTGCCGAGCAGCTGGAAATGCTCACCTTCTCCCCTCTGCGCACAGAAACGGATGCCACAGCCACCGTTTCCTATCTGCCCATTTATGCCACCCGGGTGGCAAGCACCGCAACCACCACCATCTCCATCCGCGGTAAAATCGACAATCCCCCCATTGCCCAGGATTCTGCCTTGGAGACCTATAAAAACTTAGCCGTAGACGGCACGCTGAAGGTCTCTGACCCCGAGGGGCAATCCTTAACCTACACCCTTGTCCGCAGCCCCAAGCGAGGGCAGGTGGAGCTGTCAGAAAACGGCACCTTTGTCTACACCCCTAAGAAAAACAAGGTAGGCGTGGACTCCTTCACCTATTGCGCCGCAGATGCGGCGGGTAATGTCTCCCGGGTAGCCACCGTAACGGTGCAGATTCTCAAGCCCTCGGACAAAAAGCAGTATGCAGACACCGAAAACACAGCCTATCGGTTTACGGCGGAGTGGATGCGCCATACGGGGCTGTTTACCGGGGAAAGCGTCAACGGGCAGCTTTGCTTTAACTCCGAAAAGCAGGTCAGCCGCGGAGAATTTTTGGCAATGCTGGTAAAGGCGCTGGAAATTCCTTTGGAGGAGGTTTCCAATCTGAGCCTTCCGGCTGATACGCCTCTGTGGCTGCAGCCTTATCTTGCCGCAGCGCTCCGCTCCGGGCTTACCGCTGGTTTGCCGGAGACAGGTAATTTCCACGATGCCATTACCGGCGCAGAAGCGGCTGTGATGCTGCAAAACGCCTTGGATTTGACCGTTTCTCAGGATATCCTTTCTAACCAAACCGCCAATGCAGAGGAAGAAACCGCAATTCCCGCCTGGGCAGCCACTTCCCTGTCTGTTTTGGAGGAGAACGGCATTTATGTCAGCGCGTTTGGTGCGCTGAACCGGGGGCAGGTCTCTCAAATTCTTTATGAAGCCAGCCATTTGGCGGCCTTTTCCGCCGGCGCGGCTCTGTTTCGATAAAAATGCTGCGTGCATAGCACGCCGCATTTTCTTGTACCAGCGGGACGGGAAACCCGTCCCCTAGGGTGGTGAATGTAGGGGCGATTCAAGAATCGCCCGCGGGCGTGGTGCTCCGCGCAGCGAATCAAAATGGTGATGATTGCCGGTGGCAATCATACCCTGCTCATTTCGTGATGCGCCCCTACGGATTCTAACGGGGGGCGGCAAAATTGTAGGGGCGGCGTTTCGCCCCCCGCGGGCGAACACAGTTCCCCCCTCCGATGTTTTTTATTGCCGCAGGGCGCTGGCGGAAAAATACTTTTTCATCGGTACATAAAGCTGCGCCGCCACTGCCAAGGCAAGAAGCATACAGGGCAGCATAT
>JAZRKY010000142.1:0-6696 GCA_045646585.1 Faecousia sp.
GGTGTCCAGCGTTATCGCTGCTGGGATAGCTGGATGTATTCCGATTTTACAATGATGGCTCAGGGCAACAACCGTACCAGCCAAATGCAGCGATTCCGTCAGCGGTTTATGCACAAGCTGGCCTATTTCCCCGCAAATAACGGCGGAATGTTCTCCTGTGTAGGCTGCGGTCGCTGTGTGGATAAATGCCCCAGCCACTTAAACATTGTTAAGGTCATCAAGGCCTTTGGGAAGGAGGAAAACTGATGCACGAATGTACCTGTAACCCCGGTTTTATGCGGGATACCCTCATTCCTATGGTTGGTATTATCACTGACATACGGGAAGAGACCCCGGATGTAAAGACATTCCGGGTCAATGCCCCCGGTGGCGGCAAGCTTTTTGAGCATTTGCCCGGTCAGTGCGCTATGGTATGCGCCCCCGGCGTAGGTGAGGCGATGTTCTCCATCACTTCCTCTCCCACAAACAAGGAATATCAGGAATTTTCCATTAAGCGCTGTGGCGTACTGACTGAGTATCTGCACAGTATGCAGGTGGGCGACGAAATTATGGTTCGTGGACCTTACGGCAACAATTTCCCTGTGGAAACAGAACTGAAAGGCAAAAATCTGCTGTTTATCGCCGGCGGTATTGCGATTGCTCCTCTGCGCAGTGTCATTAACTATGTACTGGACAATCGGGAAAATTATGGTCAAATCGACATTCTCTACGGCTCCCGCAGTATGGACGATTTGGTGCAGCGGAAGGAAATTGAAGAGGTCTGGTCTAAAGTGCCCGGGGTCAATGTGTATTTAACCATCGACCGTGAGCAGGAGGGCTGGGATGGCCACGTAGGCTTTGTTCCCTCTTATCTTAAGGAGCTGGCGTTCGACACCAATCGGACAGCGCTGCTTTGCGGTCCTCCCATTATGATTAAGTTCTGCTTGCAGGGACTTCGGGAAATGGGCTTTGCTAATGAGCAGGTTTATACTACCTTGGAGCTTCGTATGAAGTGCGGCGTGGGCAAGTGCGGACGGTGCAATATCGGCACAAAATATGTCTGCAAGGACGGTCCTGTGTTCCGCTTCGACGAAATTGACGAACTCCCCAACGAGTATTAAGGAGAGTGGATAACTATGGAAAATATGGTAAATGTTTATTTTTACGGCAAGCGGTATCAGGTGCCTGGGGAGCTTACCATTATGACGGCTATGGAATATGCAGGCTATACCCTGACCCGGGGCTGTGGCTGCCGCCACGGCTTCTGTGGCGCCTGCGCTACCATCTACCGCATTAAGGGCAGCAACGAGCTTCACACCTGCCTTGCCTGCCAAACGCAGGTGCAAGAGGGTATGTATGTAGCTTCCATTCCTTTCTTCCCCACAGATAAGCGTACATATGCTATCAATGACATTCAGGCTGACCAGCGGGTGATGATGGAGCTGTATCCTGAAATTTACGCCTGCATCGGCTGTAACGCCTGCACCAAGGCTTGTACCCAGAGCTTAAATGTTATGCAGTATATTGCTTACGCCCAGCGGGGCGAGATCCAAAAGTGCGCTGAGGAATCCTTTGACTGCGTTGGCTGTGGCTGCTGCTCCGTAAGATGCCCGGCAGGCATCTCCCATCCTATGGTGGGTCTGCTGGCGCGCCGTCTTACCGGCAAGTATATTGCTCCCAAGAGCGAGCATTTGGAAAACAGAGTAGCAGAAATTAACGCCGGCGCTCACGATGACCTGATTGAGGCGATTATGCAAAAGCCTATCAGCGAAATGCAAGAGCTCTACAACCACCGGGATATTGAAAAGTAAGGAGGGGTTAGAATGTTTACAGACACAATGATGGAATCCATTAAGAAAGTGGAAGCCACCCGAGCTTGCCGTATGGCAACAGAACCCCGCCGTATGACCGCGGAGGAAAAGAGTGAGCTACTGAAGGCTTATCACCCTGACTATCGGGCAGAGGGCTTCAAGGAAATTAAGATTGGCCCTAACAAGGGCGAAAAAGCCCCTGTGGAGCTGGCGAATTTACTCCACTGCAACAGCCGCCTGCTGAATGTAGATATTGATCTTACAAAGATTGACTACGATGTGGATGTGCTGGTAATCGGTGGCGGCGGCGCAGGCGCGGCAGCTGCTATCGAGGCGCACGAAGCCGGCGCAAATGTAATGGTGGTTACAAAGCTGCGTATTGGCGACGCCAATACGATGATGGCAGAGGGCGGTATCCAGGCGGCTGACAAGGAGAACGATTCTCCTGCCCAGCACTATTTGGATGCCTTTGGCGGCGGACACTTTGCAGCCCGTCCCGAGCTGCTGCGCAGACTGGTTATGGAAGCTCCCGACGCCATTCGCTGGCTCAACGACCTGGGCGTGATGTTAGATAAGGACGAGGACGGTCGGATGGTTACTACTCACGGTGGCGGTACTTCCCGGAAGCGTATGCACGCCTGTAAGGACTATTCCGGCGCAGAAATTATGCGTACTGTCCGGGATGAGGTCATTAACCGCAAGATTCCTGTGGTGGAGTTTACCTCTGCGGTGGAGCTTCTCAAGGACGAGAAGGGTCAGGTTGCCGGCGCAGTGCTTCTGAATATGGAAACCGGTGATTATATGGTTGCCAAGGCAAAAACCGTTATTATTGCCACCGGCGGCGCAGGCAGACTCCATTATCAGAATTTCCCCACCTCCAACCACTATGGCGCAACGGCTGACGGTCTCATTTTGGGTTATCGGGCAGGCGCACCGCTATTATATCAGGATACTATCCAGTATCACCCCACCGGCGTAGCATACCCCAGCCAGATTTTCGGCGCATTGGTTACGGAAAAGGTACGCTCTCTGGGCGCTATGCTTGTCAACAAAGACGGCGAGGCTTATGCCCATCCGCTGGAAACACGAGATGTTTCCGCGTCTGCCATTATTCGGGAATGCGCAAAGGGTAACGGCGTAGATACCCCCTTGGGCAGCGGCGTATGGCTGGATACCCCGATGATTGAGCTGCTCCACGGTGAAGGCACCATTGAAAAGAGAATCCCTGCGATGCTGCGTATGTACTTAAACTACGGCATTGATATGCGAAAAGTGCCCATTTTGGTATATCCCACCCTCCACTATCAAAACGGTGGTTTGGAAATCGGCGGCGAGGGCTTTACCAAGGCAATTCCCAATTTGCTGGTTGCCGGTGAGGCGGTCGGCGGCATTCACGGTCGTAACCGCTTGATGGGCAACTCGTTGCTGGACATAATTGTCTTTGGTCGTAACGCCGGTAAGGCGGCTGCTGCCAAGGCAAAGGAAGTGCAGCTGGGAACACCTAACCTAAACCACATTTATGATTATGCCGAGATGCTGAAAAATGCGGATTGCGCAGAAAATGGCGTATCTCCGCTGCTTCTGCCGAATTACGCCCGGCACCAGCGCTAAACGGAGGCGAATTTCGTATGGAGTGGTTGCAAAATTACGGCAGCAGCATTGTAGGCAGTGAGCTGTTCATTATCTTCGTTATTTTAGCAGCAGGCTATGCCGTTGGTCGAATTACGGTCTGCGGACTGAATTTAGGCTCTGCCGGCGTGCTGCTGGTGGCGCTGGTATTTGGTCATTTTGGTGTAACGGTGCCGGATATTGTGGGCGATATGGGTCTTATCCTGTTTGTTACAGCGGTTGGACTTATCGCAGGACCTAATTTCTTCCGGAATTTTAAGATCAATGCCAAGTCCTATATTTTGCTGGGCGTGATTATCATTTTATCAGGCGCATTGACCTGCTTGGCAGGTGTGGCGCTTTTGGGCGTTCCTTCTGATGTGGGCGCAGGCTTACTGGCAGGCGCCCTGACCAGCACCCCCGGTCTTGGCGCAGCAAAGGAAGCAGTTGCCACCCCCGGTAACGCCTCTGCCGGCTATAGTATCGCCTATATCTTTGGTGTTGTGGGTGTAGTGCTGTTTGTACAGGTAATTCCCAAGCTGCTAAAGGTAGATATGGAAGCGGAGCGGGCAAAATTCACGGCCGCTGCCGGCGTGAAGCTGAAAACAGAAGAAAAAAAGCTGATAGAGCTGGATAGTATGGGCTTTTGCGCTCTGTCCATCACCATTATCTTAGGCATTTGCCTTGCAAAATTGAAAATTGGCAATTTCTCACTCGGCACTTCCGGCGGTCCGCTGATTTTCGGTTTGATTGTGGGTCATTTCGGTAAGGTTGGCGCTATCAGCCTGAAGGTGAAAAAGACCGTTTTGGAAGCTGTGCGGGAACTGGGACTTGTGCTGTTCTTACTTGGCGCAGGTGTCGAGGGCGGCGCAGGCTTTTTGCAGTGCCTTGCGGATAACGGTGGCATTAAGCTGTTCCTTATCGGCGCTGTGGTTACCATTGTGCCTATGCTGGTTGGCTACCTGTTTGCCAGAAAAGTGCTCAAGCTGGACATTCTGAACACCTTAGGCTCTATTTGCGGCGGTATGACAAGTACCCCGGCTTTGGGAAGCCTGATTCGGGTAGCAGGAACAGACGATGTGGCATCTTCCTATGCCGCAACCTATCCCTTTGCCCTTGTGTGCGTGGTGCTGGCCTGCCAGCTCATTGGAATGATTCCGTTGTAATCAGGAGGAAATAGAATGCGTGAAATTGATGTATCGGTCATCACCGATGTGGTAGAAAAACTGTGTATCGAGGCAAATACCCATTTGCCCGGCGATGTGAAATGCGCCATTGAAACTTGTCGCAAAAACGAGGACAGCGCCTTTGCCCAAAGTGTTTTGGATAAGATTATTGAAAACTATAAAATCGCGGATACAGAGAACGTCCCCATTTGCCAGGATACGGGTATGGCGTGTGTATTTCTGGAGATTGGTCAGGACGTCCACTTTGTAGGCGGCGATTTACGGGAAGCTGTGGACGAGGGTGTTCGCCGGGGCTATACCAATGGCTATCTTCGCAAAAGTGTGGTAGCTGACCCCATTCGCCGTGGCAACACCGGCGATAATACCCCTGCGATGCTCTATACCGAGATCGTTCCCGGCGAGAATGTAAAAATCACCCTTGGCCCTAAGGGCTTTGGCAGTGAAAATATGAGCGCTATTCGTATGTTCAAGCCTTCGGCAGGCTTGCAGGGCATTAAGGACTTCATTTTGGAGACGGTGGAGGCCGCAGGCCCCAACCCCTGCCCGCCCATCGTCATCGGCGTCGGCATCGGTGGCACATTCGATAAGGCGGCATTACTTGCCAAAAAGGCGCTGATGCGTCCCTTGGATACTCACAACCCCGACCCCTACTATGCAGATCTGGAAGAGGAAATGCTCCAAAAGGTCAATGCCCTCGGCATCGGTCCTCAGGGCTTTGGCGGCAAGACTACAGCCATTGGACTGAACATTGAGGTGCTGCCTACCCATATTGCGGGTATGCCCTGCGCCATTAACATTAACTGCCACGTAACCCGGCATAAGACGGAGGTGCTGTAATGGAAAAGCATATTACCCTGCCTCTGACCGAGGAATTGGCAAAGACTTTGAAAGCCGGTGATATGGTTTACCTTACCGGCACGATCTACACCTCCCGGGATGCCGGTCATAAGCGGATGTGCGAGACCTTAGCTCGGGGCGAGGCGCTGCCCTTTGACCCGAAGGATGCTACCATCTATTATGTAGGTCCTACCCCTGCAAAGCCCGGTCAGGTCATCGGCTCTGCCGGTCCTACCACCTCCGGGCGTATGGATGCCTATGCTCCCACAATGATGTCGGTTGGCGTTCGGGGTATGATTGGCAAGGGCGCGCGGCTGCCCGAGGTTGTGGAGGCTATGAAGAAGTATTCCGGCGTTTATTTTGGCGCAATCGGCGGCGCAGGTGCTCTGCTTGCCAAGTGTATTAAAAGCGCGGAGCTGATTGCCTACGAGGATTTGGGCGCAGAAGCCCTGCGGAAGCTCTATGTAGAAGATATGCCGCTGTTTGTGATTATCGACAGCGAGGGCAATAACCTTTATGAATCCGGCAGGAAAGCCTATCTTAATAAATAAAAAATTCTCCCGATTGTACAATCGGGAGAATTTTTATTGCTTTATCTGAGCCGTACTTCCAAGAAAAGGTTTTCCACAAACCGGGTAATCTCTTCCGGCAGGAAGGCGTAGCTTTTGCCACGCTCCAAAATTTCGGCAGGGGGATAAATAATCTCGCTTTCGGCAAGATATTCGTCCATAAATTCTGTTGCGCCGTCAATGGGAGAGCCGTAGCAAATATAATCCATATTTGCGCCGGAAATCTCGGGGTTGCACATAAAGTTGATGAACAGCTCCGCAGCGTCCTTTTCCTGGCTGCAGGTGGGGATACACATTGCGTCGATAAAGAGGTTAAAATTCTGATTTTCCGGCAAATAGAACCGCAAATCCGGGTTTTCTTCCATCATCATCATCGCGTCTCCCGCGTAGTAGGGCGCAATCCAGGCGTTGCCTTCAATCATCTTCTCATAAACCTGACCCATCACATACTGCTCCACCAGAGGGCGCTGCTTGGCAAGCTCGTCAGCACAAAGCTGCAATTCTGTCTTGTCGGTGGTGTTTACATCAATGCCTAACTTATAGGCGGCTACACCGAAGGCATCCCGGGAGTTATCGAACATCAGAATCTTCTTGGCATACTTTTCGTTCCACAGAAGATCCCAGCCCGTTACATCCTCTTCGCTTACATACTTGGAATTATACACAATACCTACAGTACCCCAGGTATAAGGCACGGAATACTTG
>JAZRKY010000143.1:0-7632 GCA_045646585.1 Faecousia sp.
TATGGAGCTGACCGAGCGTCCGGCGCAGACTGTGCAGCTGAAAATGATTGCATCTGAAGATACCGGCTTTGTTGCTGATACCATCGCACAGAACTCCGGTATTGACTATCCCGACAAAACAAAGCTCCTTTGCCAGTTTAACCCTGTCCGCCGTTTGGAAACCACACTGAAGCTCCTGCAGCAGGAAATTCAGATGCTCCAGTTAGAGGCGGAGATTCAGGAAAAGACCCGGGCATATCTGGACCAGGAGCAGCGGGATTATTATTTGCGGGAGCAGATGAAGGTCATCCGTGAAGAGCTGGGCGAAGGGGACGAGGCAGCCGAGTTCGCGGAATACGAAGAGAAAATCCGCGGTCTGAAGCTGGATAGCTCTTCTGAAGAAAAGCTGCTACGGGATTTATCGAGACTTAAAAAGCAGCATTTTGGCTCTGCCGAGGCGTCCGTCCTGCGCAATTACCTTGATACTGTCTTAGAGCTTCCCTGGCATACAAAAACCAAAGAACGTGTGCAGGTAGATACCGCAAAGAAAATCCTCGAGAAGGAACACTACGGACTTCAAAAGGTAAAAGAGCGTATTTTGGAGACCATCGCCGTTCGGCAGGTCGCCCCGGAAATGCCACCCCAGATTATCTGCTTGGTTGGCCCTCCCGGCGTTGGCAAAACCTCCATCGCGTATTCCATCGCCCGCAGCCTTAACAGAAAGCTCGCCCGGGTTTCCCTTGGCGGCGTTCGGGACGAGGCGGACATTCGTGGTCATAGAAAGACCTATGTGGGCGCAATGCCCGGTCGTATTATCACCGGCATTATTCAAGCCGGCAGTATGAACCCGGTTCTCCTGCTGGATGAAATTGACAAAATGGGCGCAGACCATAGGGGAGATCCCAGCGCGGCTATGCTTGAGGTGCTGGACGGTGAGCAGAATAAGGCGTACAGAGACCATTTCCTGGAAATCCCTGTGGATTTGCAGGATGTAATGTTCATTACAACCGCCAACACCTTAGACACCATCCCAAGACCTCTCCTTGACCGTATGGAGGTCATTCAGCTTTCTTCCTATACCGATGAAGAAAAGGTAATGATTGCCAAAAACCATCTGATACCAAAGCAGCTGAAAAAGCACGGTCTGACCCGCAGCGATTTACGCATTACCGATGATGGCATCCGTGAAATTATCACCTGCTACACAAAGGAATCCGGCGTTCGTAATTTGGAGCGTTCCATTACGGAAATCTGCCGCAAAACCGCTATGCAGATGGCTTCCTCCGGGGAAAAGGTCCGTAATGTGGTGAACGGAAGTAATGTAGAGACCGTTCTCGGCGTTCGCAAATACCTGACCGACCGTATTCCTGCGAAGGACCAGGTGGGTCTTGTAACCGGTCTTGCCTGGACAGCCGTTGGCGGCGAGACACTGACGGTTGAAGTCAATGTGATGGACGGCAGCGGTAAATTAGAACTGACTGGTAACTTAGGCGATGTAATGAAGGAGTCTGCCCACGCAGCTCTGAGCTACATCCGCGCCAACGCAACTGCGCTGAATGTGCCTGTTGATTTCTACAAAACCAAAGACATTCACGTCCATTTCCCCGAGGGCGCAGTGCCTAAGGACGGTCCTTCAGCCGGTATCGCGGTTTGCACGGCTATGGTTTCGGCGCTGACAGGCGTTTCTGTCCGCAGCGATGTGGCAATGACCGGCGAAATCTCCATTCGCGGCAGAGTTCTGCCCATCGGGGGCTTAAAAGAAAAAACAATGGCTGCCCTTCGGCAAGGCGTTCGCACGGTGATTATCCCCAAGGATAATGAACGGGATTTGGAGGAAATAGACCAAACCGTTCGCTCTGCGCTGAACTTCGTTACTGCCCAAGACATCGAAACTGTGTTACAAACTGCCCTTAACCGCAAAACTGCCCTGACCGCCCCGGTGCTTACGGAGCTGACAGGGGAGGTTAAGAGCAAGTCTCACAAGCCCGATATTCGTCAGTGAGGTGGCTTATGAATTTTCATAATGTAGAATTTCTCATTTCGGCGGCAAATACGGCAGACTTTCCCAAGGAACGCCTGCCGGAGATCGCCTTTGCCGGTAAGTCCAATGTGGGTAAATCCTCGGTGATTAACCGCCTGCTGATGCGCAAAAACTTTGCCCGCGTCGGGGATAAGCCGGGAAAAACCATCCACGTCAACTACTTTGTGCTGGATAAAAAGTGTTATCTTGTTGACCTGCCCGGCTACGGCTTTGCCAAGGTCTCTCAAAGTGAAAAGGACCGCTGGGCGAAGCTGATGGAAAGCTATTTTGCCGCCGGTCGCATTGACCTTGGTGTGCTGATTGTGGATTCCCGCCACGCGCCCACCAATAACGATATCACGATGGCTCGCTGGTTTTTAGAAAGCGGCTGTCCCTTTGTGGTGGTTGCCAACAAGCTGGATAAGCTGAAAAAGAGCGAAATCGAGCCAAATCTAAAGACTATCCGCGAGGACTTGGCGCTGCCTGAAAGCTGCCCCATCATTCCTTTCTCTGCCGAGAAGGGAACAGGTCGCGATGACCTTGTTCGCATAATCGTCAATACGGCAAACTGCGGCTTGCGGTAAAGGGAATGTTGCTACATTAGGCTGCTTTGTTGTACTGCAGGAAGAGGAAATGGCAAATATTTACAGATTGATGCTGTAACCATGAACGGTGGGAGTTTCCTCCCACCGTTTACTATTGCAATTTTACTAATTTGTGATATAATCAGAAAAAAGGAGGTTTTCAGTATGGCTAAAAATGAACTGTCTGCTGCGTTGTCTGCCCGTATGGAGCAGGAAAAATACAGTAGAACATATGAAGATTTTTCCTGCTCAGACAATAAGGCAATTCGCCGGTTTGAACAAAATAAACCCTCGCAGATTTGGCGTCCCAATTTTGCAAAAGACATTGACCGGATTATGTATAGCCCCTATTATAATCGCTATACAGATAAAACCCAGGTGTTCTCTCTGATTAAGAACGACGACATCACTCGCCGTAGCTTGCATGTCCAGCTTGTTTCCCGGATTGCCCGCACCATTGGCAGAGCGCTTAATCTGAATTTAGACCTGATTGAGGCGATTGCATTAGGACACGACATCGGTCATACGCCCTTTGCCCATTGTGGCGAGGTGTACCTAAATGAGCTGTATAACAGCCATACCGGCCGTTATTTTACCCATAATATTCACTCTGCCCGCGTACTGGATCAGATTTTTCCCTTAGACCTTTCCCTGCAGACCCTTTCCGGCATTGCAGGTCATAACGGTGAGATTGAGCTGGCTGAATATCGTCCTGTGCCAATGGATAGCTTTGAGGACTTCTATGCAGAGCTGGAAAAATGCTATACCATCCCTGGCTATTCCAATAAGATTCAGCCTTCCACTTTAGAAGGTAATGTGGTGCGTATCTCTGATATTATTGCCTATTTAGGGAAAGATCGCCAGGATGCAACCAGCATTCAAATGGTGGAAAATAATGCTTTTACTGCGTCTAAGATTGGTACAATCAACTCTGAGATTATCAATAACCTGGTGGTTAATATTATTGAAAATAGCTACGGCAAGCCCTATATTATGTTGGATGAGGAGCATTTTAAGGCTGTTCAATCCTACAAAAAAGAGAACTACGCAATGATTTATGCCAACGAGCCCGGCAGAGTAATTCTCAATCGCGTGGTTCGTCCTATGATGCAGGAGATTTACGAGCAGCTTCTGGATGACTTGATTCAAGACAGACCCAATTCGCCCATTTTCCGCCATCACATTGATTATGTTACCCAGACCCGTTATCCTCGCACCAGCTCCTATACAAAGACCGAGCCCAACCAAATCGTTGTTGACTATATTGCGAGTATGACCGACGATTACCTCATTGATTTGCACCGTTACTTGTTCCCGGACAGTAATTACTATGTGGAATATACCGGCTATTTTAACGATTTGTACGAGCTTCGTAACCGCCTGCAGGGTCAGATGTCCTTGGACGATAGGTAAGATAGGAAGCATTATGAAGATTCTAATTGTAATGATATGTGTGGCAGCCATTCTATGTGGTTGTTCCTTTCTGTCATCTTCCGATTCTACGAAAACAGGCGCCGATAGCAAAACCTACAGACGGATTACAATGGATGAGGCTATCGAGATAATGAATTCTCAACAGGGCTACATTATTTTGGATGTTCGCCGTCCCGATGAATTTGCAAGCGGGCATATTCCCGGTGCAATCAATGTCCCTAATGAAAGCATTGGAGAGAAACCCATTCCGGAGCTTCCGGATAAAAGTCAGCTTATTTTGGTTTATTGTCGCAGCGGAAACCGCAGTAAGCAGGCAAGTGCCAAGCTGGTGGCTATGGGATATACCAATATTGTGGAATTTGGTGGTATCCTTGACTGGCCCGGGGCTGTAGAATAATAAGGAATTGTCTTATATTTCATAGGAATGTATTCCGTTTCTGTAGCTATTGACAAAATGTTACAAATTTGTTACAATAATTTCGGTTTGAAACGTAATTATGTTTTTTAATTAATTTAACAGAAGGGATAGTATTATTATGGATGAACAGGAATTGATTACTAACGAAACGGAAGCTGCTGTAAATGAGGTACAGCCTGTTAAGGAAGAAGCAGCTGTAGACAAGGTCATTTCTTTTGTAAAGAAGCTGCGTGGTCAGAAATGGTTTAAGCCTGCAGCGATTGCAGCAATCGTCCTTGTTGCCATTATTGCTTTGGCTTCCGTTTACAGTGCTTTCTTTAGTGTTGAGGGTGTGGCCATCAATGCTGCAAAAGCCTACTCTATGCGGGATATGAAAGCTTATGCAAGCAGTTTGGCATTTGATTATAAGGAGTATCTGCTCGCTTCCTATGACGGCGATGAGGAAGAGTTTTTTGAAAAAATCAGCGACAATGTAGATGAAGAAATCGATAGTTGGAATGATTACTTCAAGATTATGAAAGAACGTGCAAAAGAAGACCTTGAGGATGAGTACGGCAAATTTACCATTTCAGCGAAGTCTACGCGCGTCAAGGATATCTCTGTAAAATTGCTTGAGGAAAAATTAAGCTATTTTCTGGAAAACCTTGAGGAAATAACCGACTTTGACAGAGATAAGATTGATGAAGTCAAAGAGGTTGCTGTAAAGCTTGCAATTAAGGGCGAAGACGACACAGAAAGAGATACTGCTTATGTTTGTATGGTAAGAATAGGCCTTTCTTGGAAGGTTCTTCAGATCAACTCCTCCAGCTTAAAGGATTAATTTCCGTCTGGAAAATATTATAAAAGTGGGTGCGTTGGCACCCACTTTTTTATAAACGTTCCAAATACTCGCAGGCAGCGGTGGCAGCGATGGTGCCGTCTGCGGTGGCTGTGGTGAGCTGACGGACTTCTTTGCTCCGGCAATCGCCGGCAACGAATAATCCGGGGGTTTTTGTACTGCAGTTTTCGCCGGAGGCGGCGTAGCCTTGCTCGTCAAAATCCGCAAGCTCTGCGATCAGGGCACATTCCGGCTGACGACCGAACGCCACAAAGACGGCATTGGCAGGAATGGTTTTTTCCTCGCCTGTGTTGACATTTTTAACGGTGATGGCGTTCAGGGTATTATCGGCGGAAAGGGAAGCGGGGGAGTAGGGGGTCAGCAATGTGATGTTGGGGGCGGTTTGTGCCAGCGCAACGCTTGCCTGCTCTGCCCGGAAACTATCCCGGCGGTGAACGATGGTTACATGATTGCAGATTTTGGCAAGAAACAGTGCATCTGAAAATGCTGTGTTACCGCCACCGACAACCACTACATCCTTACCCTTGAAAAATGCGCCGTCGCACAGGGCGCAATAGCTGATGCCTTTACCGATGAGTGCCTCTTCGTTGTCAATGCCCATACTGCGGGGACGGGCGCCACCGGCAAAAATAACGGCTTTTGCGTCCTTTTGACCGTCGTCGGTTTGTGCCGTAAATGTGCCGTCGGGATTTCTGACAAGAGACTCTACAGAAGCAAAGGCGATTTCCGCACCGGCATCCATCGCTTGTGAGCAAAAAGCATCGCCTAATTCAATTCCGCTAATCTTAGGAAGACCCGGGTAGTTGTCTACTTGATGGGATTGGGTAATCTGACCGCCAAGGGCTTCCCGTTCGCAAACGACAACGCTGTGTCCCGCCCGGGCGGCATAGATGGCGGCTGTAAGACCTGCCGGACCGCCGCCGATGATTAAAATGTCAGTCATGATTATTTCTCCTTACAGAATATAGCCTTCCAAAACCTTCAGTGTATTGAAAACACCGTCAATATGGCTGCGCTCGTAGCCGTGGCTGGCATATACGCCTGCGCCAATCAAGCCGTGTCGAATATCGTAGCCGCCTCTGAGAGTCGCCTCTACATCCGAGCCGTAATGGGGATACACATCCACCGCATAATCAGCGCCAGTCTTCTTCGCGGCTTCAATCAGCTTGCCAACAACCTCGTAGCTATACGGACCGCCGGAATCCTTTGCGCAGATAGACACCTGTCGTTCGGTGCATTGTAAGCCGTTTCCTACGCAGCCCATATCCACAGAAATGGCCTCTGTAACGCCTG
This sequence comes from Faecousia sp., assembly GCA_045646585.1. Taxonomy (GTDB): domain Bacteria; phylum Bacillota; class Clostridia; order Oscillospirales; family Oscillospiraceae; genus Faecousia. Next base: position 6,567 of record JAZRKY010000143.1, read on the forward strand.
CGGGAACAGAGCCGGAGCCGCCGTGTCCAACCTCTTCATATACGGTAATGTGGACATAGACAGGGCGGGGGAGGGAGATGCTTTCGTCCTTCAGATATTTGGCAAAGGCAAGCAAAATGCCAACGGAGAGCTTGTCGTCTAAGAAACGGCTTTTGAGGTAGCCGGAGGCAGTCCTGCGGGTGCGTGGGTCAAAGCAAACAATATCGCCTACTTCAATTCCAAGCTTTCTTGTATCATCTGCAGACTTTACATTCTCGTCCAAGACAACCTCGGCAGTGTCAAAGTTGCGGGATGTGGAGCTGTAGTCGCTGTTTACGTGAACAGAGGCGTTGCAAAGCTGGAAAGTACCCTCAATTACATTGCCGGAACGGGTATAAACTCTCACATTTTCCGCTTCTGCGTTGTTGGCGTTCATTCCACCAAGAGGGGAGAGCCGCAGACGGCTGTTTCCTTTAATTTCTGCAACCATTCCGCCTAAGGTATCGGCGTGTGCCGCCAGCATCAGACCGTTATTACCGCTTCCGCCTAAATGGATCAATACACCGCCTTTTTCTGTAAATTCAGCGGAATATCCCATTTCGGAAAACTGTGCTTTCACCCAAGCTGCGGCTTTATCCGTAAAGCCGGTAGGGGAGTCGATGGATAGTAGCATTGCCGTCTGTTCCCAAGCATAGTCCGCATATCCTTTTGTAATCATATTGTGCCTCCAAAACTTTTTTCCTATTATAACATTGGCTAATTATAAATTCAAGGTTTGTTCATTGGAATAAATATTAGAAAATCGTAAAATTCCTCTTGCTATTTTTGAAAAGATGTTATATACTATTGAGGTAAATGCCGGTGTGTTGGAATGGTAGACGAGGAGGACTCAAAATCCTTTGGTAGCGATACCGTGTGGGTTCGAGTCCCACCACCGGCACCATAAAGGGCAAGCCTGTGTTTTGTAAAACACGGGCTTGTTTTTTGTATATAGAAAACCACGCGTTAGACGCGTGGTTCAATGAAGCCTATGGCGGTGAGTAAAAATCCCTGCTAAGATTATAGGTGCGGTCCGCCAACTGCACAA
>JAZRKY010000144.1:0-5902 GCA_045646585.1 Faecousia sp.
ACGCTCCCGGGAAAATTCACCGGGAGCGGTCCTTATTGAACTTCAACAACGCGGATCTGGGGATACTCAAACTCTGTTTGTGCCATGACGATGTCCGCGATGAGTGCCACATCCTCCTTCTGGATCCCGCCTTCCGGCGCGGCCACCGCAACACTGATCCCGGATTCTGTGATGTAGGCAACACAATCGGCGTAACCCTTCGCAATCACAAGGCTTTCAATCTGCGCTTCACACAGAGCTGTCTGCACGATTTGTTCCAGCTGGGCGTTTGTTTGGGCAGCCTCCACATCACTGCCGTATGCCATCGCCTCCTGAAGCAGGCTTACTGCGGTGTCTCTTGCCTGCTGACGGGAGAGCCGGACAGCTGCAAAATAGCTGCTTTGGGTATCCTCAGAAGTCCCATCGCCCATCACAAACTCAGAGTTTAACAGCTTATCTTCATCCAGTGTATCTGTCAGGTCTGCAACCGCCTGATCCTCCCCATACAACCAGTTTACATAGATACCGCCGCATACCGCCAGTAGCACCGCGCCTGCAATTAAATTCTTCTTCCAAATTTTCATAGAGTAACCTCCCTCATTTCATTCTTACAATGGTAATCCTGTCTGTTCTCAGCCCTGTTAAGCTGGCAACCGCCTCCGTGATGGCAAGGCGTACCGTTGGGTCATCTGCCCCTTGGCACACGATTAACGCCCCGAGATATTGAGGCGGAATCACCTGCGTAATGAGTCCGCTTTCTGCTCTGTCTTTATCCGTAACCGTTACGGTATCCTTTTGGCTGGAGCTGCTGTCAGCTCCCGATGAAATGTTTTCATCGGTCTTATATATGGTTTCTGCTCCGGCAGATTCGGTAAGCATAACCTGCACCCGTCCAGCGCCGCGAATTTGACTAAGCGCCTCCGTCAGCCGCTGTTCCATTGTCTTTTGCGTTGATACAGCAGCTTGCTCTGTTTTAACCTCATCCTTATTTGTACCGCTTGGCAGCATCATAAGCGCAATACCGGCAATCACAATAATAATGACATACTTATACTTTTTCACAAAATCTGCAATAGGCTCTAATATTTGTTTTCCGTCCACGATTGTGCCTCCTCCGGTATCCCAAGCTGCTCTTCTAAGTAACCTTTCAGTACTTTCTTCACATATGGAGATACCGCCCCCTTTACGGTAATTTTAATCGGCGCATATGGCGCGGCTTCGGAAACTGTAACGGAAACGGAAATATCTGCGCCAAGACTGACCGCCTTGTCTAAGATATATGCTTCCGTTTCCTTCTTTATGAATGCTCGTTGCTCTTGCAACGCGGTATTTTCACCATCCTGCGCTACAGCCTTCGCCTCCTCCATAAAGCCGGAAAAATAATCGCCGTAAACAGAAAAATCAAGCTCTCTTAAAGGTCCAATAAGCACGAAAGCCATAAAAATACCGCATAACGCCGAGATTAAGGTTGCGGTACCTCCCTTTTTCCCGAAAAGTGTTCGTACGCTCCCGCAAATCACAGCCGATGCCACCACAGAAAGGATATATGCCCGGATGCCGTCCATTATGCAACCCCTTTCATAAAACAAACGATGCTGATAAGCAGCATTACGCACACAGCTCCCGTCATAGCCAAAAGATAGCCCATAGCCACCGAAAAATCACGAATGAGTGCTGTGTTGTTTTTACCGCCAATGACCGCGCTGACGGCAGCGGTGGCTTTTAGGAGCAGATATTGTACGCCAATCTGCAAAAACGGTCCTATGGCAACAGCGGCAACCGATAATAGCCCATAAATTCCGGCTGCATTTTTCATAAGACCTGCGCTGACAAGTATGGATTCAGAGGCTTCGGAAATGATACTGCCCACCATCGGTACAAAGCTGGATATGGCGATTTTTGCCGCTTTGATTGCGGCGGCATCTGCTGTGCCGCTGACAACGCCGGTGATACCAATGTACCCGGTAAACACATAAAGTATGATTTTCAGCACCCAAGAGGCAATCCATTTTACCAAACCCTTTAATTCCTTCAGCGCATCGTTATCGAATGCGGCATTGGCAATCGACAGCGCAATATAGACATAAACCATCGGTATAAGCAGCCCGGATACGGCTGATGTCAGGACAGTATCGAAAAGGAGCGTTCCGCCATAAATGCCGGCAGCTCCCGTAACACCCCCCTGGGCTGCAAGGGCGGCTGCCATTACCGGCAAAAGCAGTTTCCCGTAATTACTGATTTCGGTAATAACCTCGCTGCCCATATGGATAAAGGTATCTGTTTGCTGAAGCAAAAGGCAGCCGGTCATAATCGCGCCTACCATACGGATGGTATGGGTTTTACTGTCGGATAACCCGTCCACTAAGGATATAAGAATTGTTACCGCAATTAACGATAAACAAACACCGCAGGCGGTACGAAGGCTTGGCAGAAGCGACCCCAAAGCAGTGCTTATGATATAAAAAAGCCCTTCCCCGAAGGTTTCATACTGCCCTGGCATCACTTCTTCTCCGCTTTCTGGAACAGACGGCGCAGTAAATTCCATCGCAGAAACCGGCAGGATTAAGAAAGCGGTTAAAAATAGTAAAATCAGTAGTTTTCTCATATTCCGTCCAATAGTGTTTTAATAAGTGTGAGAATTTCCGTATAAAGGGGCAGAGAAATCCAAAGAATCACAGCAGAGGTAAGGATCTGCACCGCTTTCCCCAAGGTTGCCTGTCCGCCGTCGGCGCAAATGAGCCCGGCTATCTCCCCCATCAGTCCAACACCCACTGCTTTTAGTAAAATGTTCAGCAGATGATTGTCAACGCCGATTAAAGCTTGTAGCTTGTTGAAGAAGTCCAGTACGGTAGAAAGATAGGAAAAGCCGGCGGCAACCGCCATCACGCACACCGTAAGCGCAAGAAGCAGGGGGATTTCCTTCCCCTTACTTCCCAACGCCAAGCAAAGCATCAACGCAATCAGCACACCGGCTATTGCCTTTACATATAATTCCATCAGAAATGAAAAAGTGTTTTCACCAAGTCAAATAATTCTGCAATTTCCCGCGCTACCATCATCAGCACCACAACGAGTCCTGCAAGGGTGGTCATTGTTGCCTGCTCGTCCCGCCCAGAACGGGCAAGAACCTGATTGAGTACAGAGACAATAATGCCAATGGCGGCAATTTTGAAAATTAAATCAATATCCATATCAAATCAGCAAAATGGCGATGGCAATTCCGGCGCAAATACCAAGGGTGCGATAACTGCGCAGGCGCTCTGCCCGGTCGCGAGCAAGGCGTTTCATATTCTCATTACAGGCCTCTCGAACGAGTGCTATCCCGGAAAGCTGCCCGGAAATATCAAATTTTCCAAGACTCTTTCCAAGCATTCTGAGCATTTTACCTGTTAATGGCGGAATGGATGGGGTCTGTTCCAAGGCAGCACGCATACAGCTTTCTGCGTTTGGCGCAATTTGACCTGCCAACTCCCTGTCCAAAGCAGAAAAAAGCTGCCAAAGTGTTCCGCTAGTATGCTCAGCGCCACGGGCAATTAGCTCCGGCAAGGGCGAGAGCCTGTACTTTAGCTCCGCCGCCATAAATTCCAGCGCACCATACAATTCCCGTAAGTATTTCTCTTCCCGCTTGCAGCCGGCAGTCACCATAAAACCAAAGCCACTGCAGCCTAAAATGATAAAAATAGCCCCAATCCATTTATAATTCATATCGGTATCCTTTCTTCCCGCCAGGTTTTGTCCGGCTGCATCACAAGCAAGTTAGAAAAAACACGGCTGTCCACTAACGGTTTATAAATCGTTCGTTTCGTAAATTCCCGGACACTTCCGGCGTGGGCGGTAGCAATCAAATCCACGCCGCACCAAAGGGCCTGCAAAAGCGCCTTGCAATCCCCCTCTGCTGTAATCTCATCCAAGGCGATTGTGGCAGGTCCCATCGTTCTAAGCAGCAGGTCGATTCCCTGGGCTTTTGGGCAGCCTGATAAAATATCCGTTCTGCTGCCGGATGAAAAACAGGATTTCCCTTGAAAGTAAGGGAACAGCTCTCCGCGCTCGTCCACAACCGCAACACTTCCCTGCCCCATATCTGACCGCGTGCGGATAATATCTCGAAGAAGGGTGGTTTTTCCACTGCCGGGTCTGCCCAGTATTAAAAGAGAGCCGCTACTGGGCGCGCCTTTTCCTATTCCCGGAAAATCCCTTGCTACACGGATACATAAGGAGGTAACACATCTGACATCTGCCATTGTACCGTTACGCACAGTAACCTCTCCGCACAAGCCTACTCTGTGTCCGCCCTGGGCGGTTATGTAGCCGTCTGCGGCCGTTGCCGCTGTCCAGGGAGAGTAGCGGCATGCGGCATTTACCACATACTGTAGGGTCTCCGCTGTTACCTTTTCCCGAAGCCGGAGTGTACCGCTGCTGCAAATCAGCTCGGGGTTACTATCCCTCCGCAAACGCAGTTCCTGTAATGTATCACGCCCGAGCCTGTCCACATCCTGCCGCATAGGCGGCGGTAATAAGTTTAGTAACGCCTGCCAAGCACAAATCATTTGCATCACTCCCAGTTAAGATTATGTTTACGATGCAGTGATATGCATAAAAAAAGACGACGGCAATCGCCGTCGGCTAAATAGGGTCAATTAAGACTTTTTAATTGTACGCAAAATGCGCTGACCTGCGGGGCTAAAGAGAAGGTTAATAGCAAGCTCCGGCAAAAAGTTAATCACAATCAAGCCGGAAAGAACATAACCAACCACATCAGAGCCACCTGCCCATACGCTAAGTACATCCATAAACCACAGGAACATACCGGCTAAAAACACGCCGGTGTTCACCACAGGGCAGACAATCGCTGCGCAGAGCATAGCTACATAGCCGTTACATTTATGCAGCAGCTTGTAAACTGCGCCGGCTGCCAAGCCGCACAGGATGCCCTTTGCCATAACAACTATGAAGCAAAGGATAGGGCTTGCCTGGAACACCATATGACCGCCGCCGTCCATACCGTTAACGCAGAAGATGTAGGTCATTACACCAAATGCGCCGCCAAGGACACCGCCGGCAGCGATACCGTAGGTTGCCGCACCCAAAACAATGGGAATCAGCACCAAGGACAGCGCCACAGGACCGATTTTGATGGGAAACACGGTTGAGATAAACTGCAATACCAGCATTACAGCTATCAAAAGGGATACGCCCACCATTTTTTGCACTTTTTGATTTTTCATAATTTTTCCTCCTTGCTGTCGCTCCGAAAAAGCCGGATGCGATGCGTATTTATATCCAGCCCTTTTGGGCTAAATAACGGATTAGATTAAGTCCTCGTCTTCGAACTGATCATCTGTATCTTCCAGATCGTCGATTGCCATTTGGGCTGTGCCGCCAGCGCGCATAGCCTCCCATTGTTCCTTGGTTACCAGGATGGTACGTGGCTTGCTGCCCATAAAGGGACCGACGATGCCGCGCTCCTCCATTTCGTCAACAATGCGGGCAGCCCGGGCATAACCGAGCTTCAGCCGGCGCTGGAGCATAGAAACGGATGCCTGCCCGGTTTCCAAAATTACATCCACGGCGGCGGGGAGCATTTCATCCCCTTCCATCTCATCGGCGTTTGGTTCGGGCTCTGCAGCAGCTGCAGAAGATTTGCTGTTGCCGGTCTGAGCAGCCTTCTTTTCGATTTCCACCATAACCTCCTGGTCGTAGGTGGTGGAGAAATTGGACTTAACATAGGTAGCAACCGCCTCAACCTCGGGAAGTCGGATCGTAGCCATGTCGTTCTGTGAGCCAAGGAGTTGCAAAGCTGTATTGTCTTCCTAAGACCGCTTGGCCTCCGACTTGCCTTCTTTTCGATTTCCACCATAACCTCCTGGTCGTAGGTGGTGGAGAAATTGGACTTAACATAGGTAGCAACCGCCTCAACCTCGGG
>JAZRKY010000145.1:0-4043 GCA_045646585.1 Faecousia sp.
CCTCGCCCTTGAGCATAGAAATACTGGAGTTGCCGTATTGTTCTTTTATAGTCTTTGCCATCTCAACATACCTGCCAATATCTGCATATTTTCACAAAGATATTATACCCGCCAAGGGGCATAAAGTCAACCAAATTCAGCCAACAAAAAAGAGGCGCCGCAGCGCCTCTATCACCGTTATTCCTCAAAAAACTGTCTGTACGCTGTGGGAAGCGCGGCATTGTTGCAAATTTCATCCGCAGTCAGCCATTCAAAACCATCGGCACAGCAGGAACACTCTAAATAAATACCCCGCATTTTCCAAGTAATATGGGTAAAAATGTGCACCTTTTCCACTTCTCGCAGGATATTCTTTACAGAAAAGCCCATTTCCCCTGCCCTGTCTGCGGCTGCCTGTCCTGCGAGTTTCCCAGGCACATCCGGGAACTGCCACAGTCCGGCAAGAAGTCCCTTATTGGGGCGTTTCTTGAGCGCAAATCGCCCGTCGCACCGGGCAATAAACACTGTTCGTTCCTCTTCCCGTCTTTCCCGTTTCGGGGTGCGAACAGGAAGTGAATTGGCCCGATATTTTCCCTTGCAAAAGCCATTACAGGGGCATTTATCGCAATTTGGCTGCCGATTTGGACCGCACACAGTTGCGCCCAATTCCATAAGCGCCTGGGTAAAATCCCCTGCCTCCTTTGGATAGATTTCTGCTAAGTTTTTCTCTGTTTCCGCCTTAAATTTGGGCGTATCCACAGGGGTATCGTCATCGGTCAGCCGCGCCACAACCCGCAGGACATTTCCGTCCACCGCAGGGGTTGGCAAATGAAAGGCAATAGAGCAAATTGCCCCGGCTGTGTAAGGGCCGATGCCCGGTAATGCCAAAACATCCTTGTAATTTCGGGGAAATGCCCCATTGTGGGTTTCCACAATGACTTTCGCCGCCTTTTTCAGGTTGCGGACGCGGCTGTAATAACCAAGTCCCTCCCACAGCTTGTAAAGCTGCTCATCGTCGGCTTCCGCAAGGGTCTCAATGGTCGGTAAGGTATCCAAAAAGCGGGCATAATAGCCCCTCACCGCCTCTACTCGGGTCTGCTGAAGCATAATCTCCGAAAGCCAAATGTGATACGGGTCTTTCTCCTCCCGCCAAGGTAAATTTCTATGGTTTTCTCTGTACCAAGGCAAAAGCACATCGGGTAGCTTCTTGAAAATGTCTGCCATAGTTATACCCTGCCTGCGTTGCCATTTCTGCGCAACACAGCCATACACACGAACGATAATACAAAACCCGTTGCCGCAAATACCATCCAAGAAACAATGGTTGTATTCCAGCCGTGCATTTCCGATATAATTGCAAACAAGTAAGTCGACATCGCGCTTCCTGCGTAGGTAACGGCATTAACAAGGCCTGCATAGAATGAGATGTTATCCGTACCGCCTAAGACCTCAGGTAAATAATAGGTTTGTAGTGCGTTAATGGTGTGCAAACCGCCACTGGCGATTGCAATCATAGCCGTTGCTAAAATCATAGAACTGCCGCCACAAATCCACAGCAAAAGTAAAAAGATAGCGGTAACACCAAAGCTCAGACCGATTGCCGCAAAAACATCCCGCTTCATCATTACCAAAATCCGATAAACAAACAAGTCAAGGAACATATGCGACAGCGGAATCACCACACCAAGCAGTATAGAAACAGTACTCTCCAGCTGGAAGTTTTCCGACATAAAGGTAGGCATCCAGGTAGTAATACCGTCCTTCAAAATACCCAAAACCGCAATAGTGCACATAATGACGGGCATAAGCATCCAAATCAGTGAACGACCATTTGCCTTTTTCGCAACGGCTGTATTTTCCTTTGCCGCCGGTGCGAAGGAGACATTTTTCAGCAGCTTACCCGTGAGCGTAATCCAAATAACAGACGCAATCAGCGCATATCCGGCAGTAAAAGCAAACACCATTTTCCAGTTGGAAAGCTGAATAATCAGCGGAGAGACTAAATAAATAATAATGGTAGCTGCTGCGCCGCTTGTACAAATTAAGGGGATCAAACGGTTATAGTCCTCCTCTGTGAGGGCATTGGCGCAAATTTTCACAAGGGGCGGCCAAATCATAGAAAGGGCAACACCGTTAATGCCCCAAACAAGAGCCATAAGTGGGATTTCGGGGGAAACCAGCGGCATCATAAGATTGCAAACAGCTGCTACAACAGAGCCTCCGAAAATCAGAAACCGGGGCGAAACCCGATCCCCAAGATAGCCGCTGAGGAGCTGACCTATGCCATAGGTAATGAAAAATGCAGTTGTGATAGGCGCGGCGGCGGATTTCATAATATTCTCTGCCTGGAGAAATTCCACCAGCACCGCGCTAAAATTGATTTTGGTGATATAGCAGGAAAAGAAAATAATCCAACCGAGGACACTCAGCAGGCGAATACTCTTTTTATCGGTTAATTTATATGTCATTTTGCTTCACGACCTAATGCTTTATTTTTCTACATTTTAGCACCGTTTTTCTGCTCTTGTCAAGCACAACGCACCCCAAGAAGGGATGCGTTGTTAATCATTATGCATTTTGGGTATGCAATATCAATTATAACTGCATTGACCAAGAAGATTGCCATCCTTATCATATAGTGATACGTGTCCGTTTACAGCTATAATATAGGTACCGTCATCGTTGTATCCATACCTCTTATTACCGTCAGACGTAACCCTTCCATTTTCATCATAAGTGATTTCGTATTCACCTTCAACCCGTGATCGCAGCTGCCCATTTTCGTAGTACTCTTCATGCTTATCCGCTACATAATCATACCAGAAGTACAACTGTCCATTGGGATAATATTTCTCCCATCTGATGCGCATACCATTTTCATCGTAATAATTTATCTCGTTACCTATCGCCAAATTGTAATTCGTTTCCGTTTTCAGAGAACCGTCAGGATAGAATGTCTGTTCCGTCCAAGCAATCCCATCCGCAAAATAGCTTTCAAGCAAACCGTATTGCCCGCGTTCGTTCTCACCGTGTTTCTCCCACGCAATCATATTGCCGTCTTCATCGTAATAATAATAGATTGCATATATTCCGTCGCTTGTACTGTCAATTTTTCCGCCTAGGTCATATGTTGTCCAAATGTCAATAGGAACCTCTCCGCTATGATCACTTTCGTAGCGACCTTTTAGCTGCCCGTTTTCGTAGTAGGCGACGGATTTTGATTTGCCGTTTCCTTCATAATCGGTTTGGAATTTCAGCTGTCCGTTGGAGTAATAAACTTCATCTCTATCAGTCTCGTGAATACCATCTCCATCATTATCATTTTGATAAGATACAGTCTTTTCTTCATCGAAGTATTCAGTTATTATCACCCCAAGGTATGTGTCAGAATCATCATAATTATATATGAATTCATACCAGAGAGATTCATTCCAGTTGGAATCACAAATATACTCTTTATAACTAACCCCTAAAGCACCATATTCTACTTCCCGACCAATTCGCTCTGTCTTCCAGTAGGAAGCACGATATATACCGAATTCATCAAGCCCTGCTGCAATATGTTTCTGTATTTCCTTTTCCGGAGTCGGCGCACCCACCCATTCGATATAGGAGTTTACCATATTCTTAGGTGTAGGGTAATACTGACCGTCGATTTGCACCAAGGAAGCTGTGCTATTGACAAGAAAATCACCTTGCGCAGCCATAATAATTCCGGTATCGTCCGGCTGACCGGGTTTTCCCATATAATCAATTATATTCATCACAAGATAATAAGCATCCGGGCTGCCGAGTTCCACAGCTCTATGGTATTTATCTGTATGCTGCAGAACAAGAACCTGTTTTTCGTGGGCAACAAAAGGATTGCCCTTAGGGTCGCAAAGCACCTCGCCTGTTATAGGATGCTTCACCGCACCGCTACCGAAAGAAAATACAGCTTTGGCAGAAAGGACATCTAGCCCGCCTTCAATTACCACATCCCCTTCCGTATCCACTTTTGTCATAGCGCCGGATTTGGATACAGCGCTGCCACGGACAACTGCGCCACCTTTAGATAAGCCGAG
>JAZRKY010000146.1:0-5862 GCA_045646585.1 Faecousia sp.
CTTAGCAGGGATTTTTACTCACCGCCATAGGCTTCATTGAACCACGCGTCTAACGCGTGGTTTTCTATATACAAAAATACCTGCAAAATTTTCAAAAAATTTTACAGGTATTTCTTTTTACTTAAAGGCTTTCTGATTGAGGATCAGCGCGCTGTATAAAAACAGCGTATCGCTGCCCTCGGTTTCAATATAATGACCGATGGCATCGGGGTGAACATAGCGAATATCCACCACATACACAGTTTTATAGCCCTGCACCAACAGCGGCACCATACTGGAGCCAAAGGAGTCCCGGAACACCACCAGCTCCCTGTCGGTTTCCGCATTTGGATTATCAATCCGCAAAAGCGCCTTCGTGCCGCCTAAAAACACATCGTAGCCGTCTTTTCCGTAGAATTTCTCCCGGTCGTAGATGCCGGTAAGTTGCCCGGTTTCGTAGTCATAAACCGTACAGTTTACCAATGTGCGATTGGATAAATAGGTCAGCTTATCCGGGCTCGGCGACAGGGCGCTTTGCCCGTAGTAAACGCCCTTAAAGCCCTCTAAGGTATGCTGGGTATAATTTTTGCCTGCCGGGATTTTCATTGCCTTACACAGCTTTTCCGCCGCAGCCAGGATTTCTTCCTGCCGCCAGTGGGTATCGGTGCGGTAATAGCTTTCTAAGGTCAGTGTGTCGAAAATATCCACATACGCCGCCCCCGGCAGCGCCGCCTGTACCTGTGCTATCAGGCCTTCGTAATCCGGCATTACATAGCCGTAATCCCTGCCTAAATAGTAGTTTTTATCCGGCACGATGCACACCCAGCTATCACCTGTTGCATACTTCTCATATACATAGGAAAGCCGCTGGAGCGACCCTTGCACCAGACCTTCCGTAAATTCCGGGGTGATTTTGGCAAAATAGCCGTCCTGCAAGGCAAGCCCGTTATTTTCCTTCAGCCCCAGCACTTGCCACTGGAAAGCCGCCTTAATTCCCCGAAAGGTCTCCCGCAAGGGGAACTGATCCACAGAAAAGTCCTCTAATTTTTCAATCACCGACCCATCTGTTATGCCCGCCCAGGTAATTTTCTCGGGAAGCTGCTGAAGCGGCCGCCTCTCCGCATCGGAATACTCCCGGGGAGAAAAGGCTGCGCACAGGCACATCACCGCGAAAAATGCCGTAAAGCACACATAGGTCAGCGTCATAATATAGCTTTTTGTTTCCTTTTTCATACTTAAAACCTAAAATACAGGAAGGGGCTGAAGGACCCATCCACAAAATATGCCGTTGCCAAAAGCAATATGACAACCAAAAACACCGGCTCCAACAAATCCACCAGAAGACCGCCCTTGCCCATCTCACGGAAACGCTCCACCGCTATTTTTACCAGCGGCGTTGCGCCAAGTAAGCCAAAAATCAGGGGTGCGCAATAGCTTCGCAGATAATAGGCGGTGGCATTTGTCCACAGCGGCAGACCGTCTAAAAAGAACATTCCTTTTAGGTCTGCAACCATACCGCCAACGCCGTTTGCGCTGAAAATTACAAAGCTGACCAAAATCACAACCGTTACATACAAGTGGGCAAACAGCTTTGGCAGGTGGATAAATACCCGGTTATAAAAGAACTTCTCCAGCACCAAAAACGCCGCAAAATAAAGTCCCCAAATAATAAAGGTCCAGTCTGCGCCGTGCCAAAAGCCGGTTAAAAACCACACAAAAAGGATATTTCTCAGCCATTTTGCGGTATTTACCCGGTTTCCGCCCAAGGGAATATACACATAATCCCGGAACCAGGAACCGAGGGAAATGTGCCACCGCCGCCAAAACTCCGCCACACTTTTGGAAATAAAGGGATAATTGAAATTCTCTAAAAAGTGGAAACCGAAAATTCTGCCAAGCCCGATGGCCATATCGCTGTAGCCGGAAAAATCAAAATACAGCTGCAGCGACGATGCCACCGCATACAGCCAAAAGCCCGCCACCGAAGGGCTGGGGGAAGTATGCAGCGCCTGCGCCATCGCTCCCAGCACATCTGCCAGCAGTACCTTTTTGCCTAAGCCTACAGCAAATCTGCGGATGCCAAGGGCAAAATTTTCAAAGCTGTGCTGCCGTTTGCTCAGCTCCTCCTCCACCGTGGTATATCGCACAATAGGTCCTGCAATCAGCTGAGGAAACAGCGTTACATAGGTGGCAAGCCGCACATAGCTTTTTTGCGGCGTTGCCTCTCCCCGATACACATCAACCGTATAGCTGAGTATCTGGAATGTATAGAAGCTGATGCCAATGGGCAGCGCCAGCTTTAATAGCGGGATATCGCTCCCGGTCAAGCTGTTTACATTACCGATAAAAAAGTCTGCATACTTAAAAAATCCCAACGCCAACAGGCTTATACTCACCGATGACCACAAAAAGACCTTACTGAGTGTTGTTCCCCGGTACTTATCAATCAGCAGTCCGTGAATATAGGCAGACAAGGTTGACCCTAACATTAAAAGGGTATAAACCGGCTCGCCGTAAAAATAAAAAATTAGGCTAAAGAGCAATAAAACGCCGTTTTTCAGCCGAAAAGGCAGGATAAAGTAACATATCAGTACCAACGGCAAAAAGTAATAAAGAAACGGGATACTGGAAAAAAGCATTTCCTGCCTCCTTTCAAAGGTTTACTGCCCCATATTTTTGGGACACATCAGGAAAAACACCCGGTTGCCGATAGCCCCCGCCACCGTTTGGTCTGCCTCTACGCAGATATTCCATCGGGGATTGCAGTTATCCGTAAGGCTTTTCAAAAAGGCCGACGGGTCTATAGTATCCTCCAGCTCAAATACATAGCCCACAAAGGCGATAGAGCCCATCATCGGCATATACACCGCGCCGTCTTTATAACCGGTAATTTTGTAATTATCAAAGCCGGTAAAAAACTCCGCATCCTTTTCCAACTGGGTCGCTTCGCCAAAAAAGGTATCTGCCATTCTTTCTACCAAGACGGAGGCAATATCCTTAGGCGCAGCATCGTTATTTTGGGTTACTGCCTGCTCAAATTCCGCCCACAGCTTTGCGCCGGTAGTATTTTCCTCCACCTGCGGCTTTAACACCTGGGTATTTGCAGGTTTTGTAGGCTCTGTAGTCTCAGGGGTGGTTACCACAGCCGCAACAGTTAATACCACCGCCACCGCCGCCAATGCAATAATCAACCATTTTTTCATTTTACTTCCCTCTTTCGCGTTAATTTGGGGTATTGGCTACCTTTTTCTATTTTTAGCCAAAAGAAAAGAAAACTATACCTTTCCTCTTTCCCCTTGGGCATATTCCCGGGGGCTGACGCCGTAAAAAGACTTAAAGGAACGGTAAAAATTGGCGTAATCCCCAAAACCGCACTGCTGGTAGACCTCTCCGGGAGGTGTGCCGTTTTCCAGCAGCTCTCTTGCGTGCATCAGCCGGCGGAACATAATATAGCGGTAAATGCCTGTACCTACCCGCCGGCTGAATTCGTGAGAAAGGTGATATTTGCTCACATAAAAGATGCTCGCCAGTTTCTCAAGGCTAATATCTTCTGTATAGTGGCTGGCAATAAAGATCAGCACCCGGTCAACTAAGTCTGTTTCCTCCGCCCCATCCGTTTTCCTTTGCTCCGCCAGCGCCAAACGGTTGACCTCCACCAAAAACTGTATCAGAAGCCCCTTGGCATACTGGCTGTTTCCAAGATCCTCTCCGTAAAATTCTCCCGCTAACTTTTCAAGCAGAGCTTGCAGCTCTGCCCGCTGGGCTTTTCCGGGATGGAGACGGTTTGTATGGGACGGCAGGCGGTCATCAAAGCAAGCGGACAAGTCCATCCCGCCTACCGACAGCTCTGCAAGGTAATTGCGGTCAATCCACAGCACGATTCGCTCATAAATGGTATCCCGGTCAATCAGCGCCTGATGAAGCTCCTGGGGGTTAATCAGCAGCACATCCCCCGGAACCAGGGTGTGGGTACGACCCTCTACGCGGAAGCTGACCTCACCGCCCAGCAAAAAGCAAATTTCAAAAAAATCGTGGTGATGCACCTCCATATTGCCCGGTCTGCGTTCCCGATAGTGAAACACCTCAAACTGCCGATTTTTCATACTCTGCCGATGGTCAAACTGTTGAATCTTACCTGCCATAGGTCGCACCGCCTTTCTATTTGCATTATATCGCAAGATTTACAATGCGTCAAACAATAATTACAATTTTTATTGCGTTTATTTTGCGTTATACTAAATTTATCTTTCCAAGGAGGAGCAAACTATGCCTTTTTTGACAGAGAATTTTCTCCTGCAAACCCAAACAGCCCAAGAGCTGTATCATAACTACGCAAAGCATATGCCCATTTACGATTACCACTGCCATATTGACCCCAAGGACATTTATGAGGATCGCCGTTTTGAGAATATCACCCAGGTTTGGCTGGGCGGCGACCACTATAAGTGGCGGATTATGCGCAGCAACGGCGTAAATGAATATTACATCACCGGCGGCGCTTCTGACCGGGAAAAATTCCAAAAATTTGCCGAAGCCCTGCCCCGCTGCATTGGCAATCCTATGTACCACTGGTGCCATTTGGAGTTAAAGAATTTCTTTGGCTATGAGGGCGCGCTCAACGGCGAAACCGCCCAGCAGGTGTGGGAGCTGGCAGAGAAAAGGCTTCAAGAAGAAAGCTTCTCCGCCCGGGGACTGATTCGCCAAAGTAATGTGGCGATGATCGGCACTACCGACGATCCTTGCAGCGACCTTCACTATCATCAGCTGCTTGCCCAAGACGGCTTTGAAACGAAGGTGCTCCCCAGTTTCCGCCCCGACCCCGCCTTAAACGCCCATAAGCCCGGCTTTGCCGCTTATGTTGAAAAGTTAGGCGCAGCCGTAGGCAAAAAGCTCACAAGCTTTGCCGATGTCGCCCAAGCTCTGACCGACAGAATCGAATATTTTGACCAAAACGGCTGCCGGGCCAGCGACCACGGTCTTGATTATGTGCCTTTCCGCGCTTCTTCTCCTGCGCTGCTGGAGGGCATCTTCCAAAAAGCCCTTGCCGGACACACCTTAACAAAAGATGAAGCAGACAGCTACCAAACCGCCCTGCTGCTCCACTGCGCCAGACAGTACGCCCGCTTGGGATGGGTTATGCAGCTGCACTTTAGCTGCAAACGCAATCCCAACTCCCGGATGTTTGCCGAGCTGGGCGCCGACTGCGGCTTTGACTGTATCGCTGTTACAGATAGCTGCAACGCTCTCCACGGCGTAATGGACGCCCTGGAAAAAGAGAATGCGTTACCCAAAACCATTCTCTACAGCTTAAATCCCGCTGACGATGCCTGGCTGGATACGCTCTTGGGCGCGTACCAAAGCGATGAGATTCCCGGCAAAATCCAACACGGCTCTGCCTGGTGGTTTAACGACAACAAAACCGGTATGGAAAATCAGATAGTCAGCCTTGCCAACTTGGGCATTTTGGGCAACTTTGTGGGTATGCTCACCGATTCCCGCAGCTTACTCAGCTACGCCCGCCACGAATATTTCCGCCGGATACTGTGTAACCTGTTTGGTAACTGGGTGGAAAACGGCGAATATCCGGAGGATATTTCTTATCTTAGCTCGTTAATAGAAGATATTTGCGGCAATAACGCAAAAAGATATTTTAATCTATAAGGAGGCTTCTATGGCTATGCAAATGGGTTTTCGCTGGTAAAGTCGGATCGTAGCCATGTCGTTCTGTGAGCCAAGGAGTTGCAAAGCTGTATTGTCTTCCTAAGACCGCTTGGCCTCCGACTTCTTAGCTCGTTAATAGAAGATATTTGCGGCAATAACGCAAAAAGATATTTTAATCTATAAGGAGGCTTCTATGGCTATGCAAATGGGTTTTCGCTGGTA
>JAZRKY010000147.1:0-2514 GCA_045646585.1 Faecousia sp.
GATAGCTACCTATTTCGCGGTTGGCAGGAAAGAATTACGCGTTTACGTGTTACGCGAGGAACATAGGGCTATGCCCGCATATGAAGAACCCCCGGTTTTACCGGGGGGTTCCTTTTTTTGCTTTTGATAGGATACTGTCCACAAGGTTGGTTATTAAGCTGCATAATGACAAGAGGGCGGGGGTCGTTGCAATATTTTTCCTTTTGTGCTATAATGCAAAAAAATGATAGCGGAGAAAAGCGAGATAAAGAGGAAAAAACAATGCTGAAACGATTTATTCACTACTATAAGCCCTATAAAAAGATGCTAATCCTGGATTTGCTGGCGTCGCTGCTGATTTCTGTGATTGGTATGGTGTATCCTATCACCACCCGGAATATGCTCAACATTTATATTCCCAACAAGATGTATTCCACCATCGTGGTCGCAGGTCTTACGGTGCTGGCAATGTATTTTGTTTGTATGCTGCTGCGCTACTTCGTGGAGTATTACGGACACTTAATTGGCGTTGGTATGCAGTCGCAAATGCGGTTGGATTTGTTTTCCCATTTGCAAAAGCTGCCCTTTCGCTTCTACGATAACCACGAAACCGGCCGCATTATGACCCGTATGACCAGCGATCTGTTCGAGGTGTCGGAGCTTGCCCATCACGGCCCGGAAAACTTGATTATCAGCTCAGTAATGATTGTTCTGTCCTTTGCGTATTTATTGAGCATTGACCCGATTTTAACGCTCATTGTTTTTGCCTGCGTGCCTGTTCTTGTGGTGGTAACATTGTATTCCCGCAAGGCAATGAGCAAGGCTTTTGACGCCCGCCGGAAGAGTAACGCCACCATCAATGCTGCCATTGAGAGCAGCGTTACCGGCATACGGGTAACGAAAGCCTACACAAACGCCCACCGGGAAATGGAAAAATTTGCTATCGGCAACGACCAGTTCGTGGAGGCTTCCCGCAGCGCCTACAGCGCTATGGCAAGGTTTCATTCTTCCACAATGTTCGTTACGGAAGTGTTCAATGTTGTGATTTTGATTGCCGGCGGCTTGTTTATGTACGCCGGGCGCATCAATTTTGCGGATTATTCTACCTTTATTGTGTCTGTAAACCTGTTTATTAAGCCTGTCAATACCCTTATCGGCTTTATGGAACAGTTCCAGAACGGCGTCAGCGGATTTAAGCGGTTTTTGGAGATTATGGACGAAGCGCCGGAGGGCGAAGCTGCCGATGCTTTGGCGCTGACGGATGTGGAAGGCACCATCGAATTTAGAAATGTATCTTACGGATACGATACATCCAAGGAAGTTCTGCGGAATGTGAATCTGAAGCTGGAAAAGGGTTGCAAATTGGCTTTGGTAGGTCCTTCCGGCGGCGGCAAGACAACCCTTTGCCACCTGCTGCCCAATTTCTATAAGCTGGGCGAGGAAGATGGCGCAATTTTCATTGACGGCAAGGATATTCGGGGCTTGACTCTGGATTCTGTCCGCTGCAATATTGGTATTGTGCAGCAGGATGTGTTCCTTTTTGTGGGTACGATTCGGGAAAATATCCTCTACGGCAGACCAGATGCTACGGAGGAAGAGGTCTATGCGGCGGCGAAGCGGGCTAATATTCACGATTATGTGATGACGCTGGAGAAGGGCTACGATACGGAGATCGGTGAGCGTGGCGTAAAGCTGTCCGGCGGACAAAAGCAGAGGCTGTCCATTGCCCGGGTGTTTTTGAAAGACCCTGCCATTCTCATTTTGGACGAGGCGACCAGCGCATTGGACAATACCACCGAGGTGCTGATTCAGCAGGCGCTGGATGAGCTGTGCAAGGGCCGCACAACACTGGTGGTGGCACACAGACTTTCCACAATCCGAAATGCTGACGAAATTGCGGTGGTGATGAACGGTGAGATCACCGAAAGAGGCACCCACGAGGAATTGATGGCCGCCGGCGGCACATACAAGGATTTGTACAGCCTGCAATTTCGGGATAATGATTTGATATAAAAGAAAACAGAAACGGCGGAAGGCGTTTAATGATTTCCCTTTCCTAAAAGCACTGTCTATCAGGCAGACACATATAGGGACGTTATTGTAGGGCGGAGGTGCTTTCCGCAGATGCGGTGGCGGGCGATTCGTGAATCGCCCCTACGGATTTTAACGAAGGTGCGCTGTTTGCGGGACGAGAGACCCGTCCCCTACGATACCATACGCACCAAAACGGCGGGACACAAGCCCCCGCCCTACAATAATCTACGAGGGTGCGGCGAAAATGTAGGGGGGAGCCACGTCATACAGAGAAAACCGACAGGCGTGAAACCTGTCGGTTTTTTGCGGGCGATTCGTGAATTGCCCCTACGATAATATCCTTAATTGGCCCTATTCTTAGGCGTTGCCCTTTCTTATCATTTGCCAGAGGGCAATTCCGTTTGTCAGGACGGTTGCCACATCAAATATGGCAGCCACATATGCTTTTAACGCAAAGTGGTAAAAGACCCAGGGAATAAATGTGAGCGTTACAAGTAGCTT
>JAZRKY010000148.1:0-2427 GCA_045646585.1 Faecousia sp.
AGAGCGTAGAGTCCGTAATAGACGCTGCTTGCAACGCTTGTCCTCTCGGAGCCGATAATACCAAATACTCCCATAATCTATCCTTTTTCAAGTTTAACTTGGATTTTAATTAGCCGTTAAATTTTTCTTCAATCGCACGGTTCTTCGCCAAAACGTTCTGTCTGCCGGCCTCACGTGCCGCAACAAGCTTTTCGTGAAGCGAAGGCTCTGTAAGCGCAAGAATCTCTGCGGCAAGGTGAGCCGCATTTGCCGCACCGTCAATAGCTACGGTAGCAACGGGGATACCCGAGGGCATCTGCACGGTAGCGAGAAGCGCATCCATACCGCCCGTATTCTTCGAGGAAACAGGAATTCCTATAACGGGAAGCACGGTGTTAGCCGCAACAGCGCCCGCAAGATGCGCCGCCATACCGGCAGCGGCTACAATGACACCAATGCCGTTTTTCCGGGCATCGCGGGCAAAAACCCCCGCTTCCTCGGGGGTGCGGTGGGCAGAGTAAATGTGGCACTCGTAAGGAATGCCCAATTCGGTCAGGGTATCCATCGTTTTGCGCAGGATCGGCAGATCGCTGTCGCTGCCCATAACAATTCCGACTTTCTTCATTTTGTTACCTCCTCAAAATCCATAAAGCAAAAGGGCGCACTTTCACCGTTTTTGTTCAGGTTAAGTGCGCCCAGACGGTCGGCTGAAAAACTGCCCTTACTCCACGTGGTCGACCACTTATCCGTCAGTCATAAGGGTGTAATATTCTATGGATAAAATATACCATATTTTTCTTCACCCGTCAACTTGAAATTGTAAAGAATGCAAAAAATACGATTGTGTCCAAAAATAGGTCGCAAAGAGGGGAAAAATCTGTGAAAAATAATTATTTTACAACTGTCATATTGTGGTATAAAATAAATAAGACAGTTGCTTTTTTGAAAAAACAGTGTTATTTTATATTTAACCTTTATTTACGGAGGAATGACTATGGAAAACAATATTCGCCCTGATACAATGCTGCGTATTACCACCCCCGCTTTGGCGCAAGCCTTTATTGAGGAGCAGGTGGCGCAAATTCGGGCGCAGGTAGGTAATAAAAAGGTACTTTTGGCGCTGTCCGGCGGCGTGGACTCCTCTGTGGTGGCGGCGCTGCTGATTAAAGCCATCGGCAAGCAGCTTGTCTGCGTCCACGTAAACCACGGCTTGATGCGCAAAGGGGAGAGCGAGGATGTTATCCGCGTTTTCCGCGAGGGCTTGGATGCAAACCTTGTTTATGTAGATGCTACCGACCGTTTTTTGGGCTTACTGGCAGGCGTTTCCGACCCGGAGCAGAAGCGGAAAATCATCGGCGGCGAATTTATCAAGGTTTTTGACGAAGAAGCTGCCAAGCTCAGCGGCATTGACTTTTTAGCCCAGGGTACAATTTACCCCGATATTTTGGAATCCATCAAGGCCAAGGAAAGCGGCAAGCCGGTAAAATCTCACCACAATGTGGGCGGTTTGCCGGAGGATATGAAGATGGCGCTGGTAGAGCCCATTAAGCTGCTGTACAAGGACGAAGTTCGTATTGTAGGCGAAGCCCTCGGTCTGCCTCACGGTATGGTCTACCGTCAGCCCTTCCCCGGTCCGGGCTTGGGCGTGCGCTGCTTGGGCGCAATTACCCGGGATCGTCTCCACGCCCTGCGGGAGGCGGATGCCATTTTGCGGGAAGAGTTTGATAATTGCGGTCTGGCAGAGACAGTTTGGCAGTACTTTATTTCGGTTCCCGATATGAAGAGCGTTGGCGTGAAAGACGGCGCCCGTTACGAAGGCTGGCCTGCCATTATCCGAGCGGTCAATACTGTAGATGCGATGGAAGCAACCATTGAGGAAATTCCTTATGCGGTACTGCATAAAATCACCCAGCGCATTACCGCCGAGGTTCCCGGCATCAACCGCGTTTTGTATGATTTAACACCAAAGCCCACAGGCACGATAGAGTGGGAATGACACCGTTGTTTCAGCAAATTTGATTTATCCTCTTCGGGGCAATTTCTTTTATCCTTTCGCAATTGGATGAATCAAGCAATATAGTAATTTTGAAGACCTTGTGTCATCGGAAACGATGACCAAGGTCTTCTTTTTTGTCGCAAGAGAGACCTTGACCACAAACCTTTTGCAAGATTAGACCTATCCTTGCCAATCGCCTTTGTTTTCGCTCTATTTTCTTGAATGAAATGAGGAAAAAAGAACGGTTTGGACGAGAAATATCCTTGCCAAAAGTGGCATCATCCTCGCTAAAAATGCAGAGGAAATGCAGAAAGGAAAAGGATAAAAAGTTTTGCCTTGATGAAACTAAAAGGAAAATGGCGAGATAACCGTGTGGCTATGAGGTTCTTTTAATAGTTAGAAAAGCACCGTATTTTGTGGAAAATACCACAAAATACGGTGCTTTTTAAGTT
>JAZRKY010000149.1:0-3222 GCA_045646585.1 Faecousia sp.
GAGCCAAATTCTCCATGGTAACCTGCGGTGGCGGAAGCTTTTCCAAATCCTCAATTTGGGCTGCTACCTGGCACAATTTGCTACGGATTACAGCAAGACGCTCATAATGCTCGTTCTCCGTGTCCTCGGTGAGCATACGAAGCTCTAATTCGTAATCATCCCGTTCCTTTTTCAGCTCTGCAAGACGGGAAATCTCCTTATTCCGCAAATTCACATCGGAGCAAGCCTCGTCCAACAAGTCGATAGCCTTATCCGGCAGGAAGCGGTCGGAAATATATCGCTCGGAGAGAATGACACACTGGCGGGCAATCTCAGGAGAGATAGATACGCCGTGGAAATCGCCATAGGTCTTGGCAATTCCCTGCATAATCTGGCAAGCTTCCTCAATGGTCGGTTCAGACACGGAAACCGGCTGGAAACGGCGCTCTAATGCCGCATCCTTTTCGATATGCTTGCGGTATTCGTTAAAGGTAGTAGCGCCTACCACCTGAATTTCGCCGCGGGAAAGGGCGGGCTTTAAGATATTGGCGGCGTTCATAGAGCCTTCCGCATCGCCTGCGCCCACCAAATTGTGAACCTCGTCAATCACAAGGATAATATTGCCGCAGGCCTTGATTTCGCCAATCAGGCTCTTCATACGGCTTTCAAACTGACCTCTGAATTGGGTGCCGGCAACAAGGGCAGTCAAATCCAGCAAAAATACCTCTTTATCCCGGAGCTTATAGGGTACATCCCCGGCGGCAATCCGCTGGGCAAGACCCTCGGCGATGGCAGTTTTACCAACGCCCGGCTCACCGATAAGGCAAGGGTTATTCTTCTGCCGGCGGTTGGGAATCTGGATAACCCGCTCGGTTTCCACATCCCGACCGATGACCTTATCCAGCTTTCCCGCCCGGGCGCGGCCGGTCAAGTCCATACAGTAGGCGTCTAAGAACTTATGATTCTTACCCTTCTTCTTAGGGGCACCCTCCTTAGGTTCTTCTTCCGGCATTTCCTGCTTTTGGGCAGGCAGATTGCCGCCGAACAGCTGGTTCAGCAGCGGAAAGGTTGCGGTACGGCTTTCGGTTTCGTCTTCATTTTCCGGCTCGATCTGACCGAACATACTGCTCATTTCGTCGCTGAGGTTATCCAATTCATCCTCAGAAATGCCCATTTGCTTAACCACCTGGTCAATCTGCGGCACGCCAAGCTGGCGTGCGCAGCGCAGGCAGAAGCCTTCGTTTAAGGTATTGCCGTTTTCAATTTTGGTAATAAACACCACGGCGATGTTTTTCTTGCATCTAACGCATAATTTGGGTTGCATAATTTCCCTCCCTGGCTGAGCGGACCCGAACCACAGCAGGTTTTCAGCGGCCTACATTTTCCAATACATCAGAAAATCCCTTGATAATACGCAAAGTATTGTCTGCGTGATTTTCTTCGTCTTGAAAAACGCAATTTGCTGAAAACTGCGAAGCATCTCTCAGCTAATAATTTTTGGTTGATTTTTGGCGCAGATGACGCCGCCTTGCTGGCGCAAGGCAAGGAAGATAAAGCAAAAAGAAACAAAAAGGATTGCTGAGAGACTACTGCGGTTCGGGTCTGCTCAGCCTGGACATTCAAATTTCTCCACACCGTCATCATACCAAAGTCTCGTCATATACAGACCGCCCGGCGGTACGGTGGGACCTGCGGCAGTACGGTTTCCATCGGCTAAAATACGACCGATTTCCTCCGGGGGAAACTTACCCTCAGCGGCATAGACAATCGTACCTGCCATAGCGCGAGCCATATTGTAAAGGAAGCCGTTGGCGCACACTTTTAAGAAAAGCATATCGCCCTGACGCTCTACATTGTAATAATATACGGTGCGAACTGTGGATTTAACATCCGTACCCACAGAACGGACAGCGGCAAAATCGTGGGTTCCCACGAACTGGTCTGCCGCTTTTTGCATAATCTCCTCGTCCAAATGGCGGGGATAAAACCAGGCGCGATTGACATAGAAAGGATCGCGAACCCGGGAATTATAGATTTGATAGGTGTATTCCTTGCGGACACAGGAGCCGATGGCATTGAAGTTTTCGTGAACATCAAAGGCCTTTGTTACCACCACATCCGCAGGCAGATGGGTATTGAGGGCATAGGGCAGGCGGTCTACGGGGATGGTTGAGGTTGTGCGGAAATTTGCCACATAACACCGGGCGTGAACGCCAGCATCGGTGCGTCCGCAGCCGGTTACGTGGACGCAATGCCCCACGACTTTGGCAATCGCCTTTTCCATTGTTTCCTGGACGGTGGGCAGATCCTTTTGCATCTGCCAGCCGTGGAATGCCGTACCCAAATAGGTTAAAAACAGTGCAATATTTCGCATAAATCCTCACAGACCGAAAAAACCAAGTGTTATGGTAGCCCCAAGGAGCAATATACCCACAAAATAGGCATAGAAATCCCGCTTCATATAGCGCATTTGCTTCATTTTTGTGCGACCCTCTCCGCCCTGATAGCAGCGGCATTCCATAGCTGTCGCCAGCTCATCGGCGCGGCGGAAAGCGCTGATAAACAGCGGTACAAGAATAGGAATGAGGGCTTTTACTCTTTCCATCAGCTTTCCGCTTTCAAAATCCGCGCCCCGCGCCTTTTGGGCGGAAATGATCTTATCCGTTTCCTCAATAAGAGTGGGGATAAACCGCAGGGCGATACACATCATCATAGAAAGCTCGTGAACCGGCAGGTGGAGCTTTTTTAAGGGATTCAGCAAAGACTCCAGGCCGTCTGTCAGAGAAATGGGCGAGGTGGTATAGGTCAGCAGGAAGGTGGCAGAAATGAGCATCAAAATCCTGCATACCATAAATATGGCGCGCTCTACGCCCTCTGCGGTTACGGTAATGTTCCAAAAAGACACCAAAACTGTCTCACCGGGGGTCATAAACAGGTTTAATACGCCTGTAAAGACCAAAATGAAAATCATCGGCTTCATACCCCGAAGCAGCGCCTTGGGGGGAATTTTGGAAATGGCAATTACCGCCACCAAAAAGGCAAAACAAATGCCGTAGCTCAGCCAGCTGACCGCTGTAAACAGCGCCACAATGTAGACAATGAGCATAATGAGCTTGGTACGGGGGTCTAACCTATGGATAGGCGAGGTGCCGGGGAAATACTGACCGAGGGTAATGTCTTTTAGCATATTATTTCCCCTCCTTTAAGCGAAGAAGGGTCTGCACAGCCTGCTCGGTAGAATAT
>JAZRKY010000150.1:0-2739 GCA_045646585.1 Faecousia sp.
GCTAAAAGAAAAAAGCCTCCCTTCGGGGAGGCTTTTATAATGGAAAATTGAAAATGGACAATTGACAATTATGGTGTCCGCTTTGCGGACTAATTTATAATCATCGCGTAGCGATTCCCTAATTGTCAACTATCAACTGTCAACTGTCAACTATTTTCTTCGTTTGGCGATGGGCTTGCAGTTGTCTTGAATTAAAAGTAAATCGGAAATAATGTCATTGGAGAGTAGGAAGCCCTCGCCGGTTAAATGCCAGCGACCGTCAAAGGTGCAGACCGCCAGCCCCCGCTTGCGATATTCCTCCAATTTTTGCGCCAAGGGGGCAAAGGGGAGAAGGTAGGTTTTTTCGTACTCCTTGGGGTCAATGCCGGAAACCGTCCGCAGCCGCATCATCAGGTACTCCACAGCCCGTTCCCGGAAAGGCACATTTTGGACATCAATAATGACCTGCCCTTTTTCTTCAATACCCCGGATATAGCCCCGGAGATTACGGATAACCGTAAACCGCTGCCCGCCAAAGTCGGAGCTGGCATCCGGGCCGAAGCCTAAGTACTCTCCGCCCTGCCAATATTTCAGGTTGTGGCGGGAAACGCAGCCCTTTTTGCAGAAATTGGAGATTTCATATTGCCGGTAGCCCTTGTCTGCCAAAAAGGAGATGGCGGACAGGTACATATCTGCCTGCAAATCATCGTCGGGGATGTCTAATTCGGGGGCTTGGCTGTACAGCGGTGTGCCTTCCTCGATTTTCAAGCCGTAGCAGCTGATATGCTCCGGCTGGAGCTTTACGGTGGTGGCAAGGGCGTGAATCCAGTTTTGAATGGTCTGCCCGGGCAGACCGTACATTAAGTCCACGCTCAAATTCCGAAAGCCGTGCTTGCGGATTTTTTTTGCGGCTTCCACAGCCTGGTCATAGGTATGCGCCCGACCGATGAGGGCAAGCTGCTCGTCGTTATCGGTCTGAATGCCCAAGCTGACCCGGTTAAAGCCCTCGCTGCGCAGCCTGTGCAGCAGACGGTCGGTAACGGAGTCGGGGTTGGCTTCAAAGGTGATTTCCGCATCGTCGGTAACATCAAAATGCTTGCGGATGGTGGAGAGGATTAAGCTTAATTCTTCGCCGCCCAATAAGCTGGGTGTGCCGCCGCCAAAATAGATGGTATCTACAATGTGCAGCGATGCTGCTTCCCCGGCTTCTTTAATATGCTCGCAGACCGCCCGGATATAGTCCTCCCGATGCTTTTCGTCGCACAGGGAATAAAAGTCGCAGTAGGTGCATTTGCTCTTGCAAAACGGCACGTGGACATAAATCCCCAAGGGCTTTTTGTGTTTTCTTGCAAAAATTGGCATAAAATACTCCGTAATTCAAAATTACAAATTACAAATGATAAATTAAAAGGGACGGGAAACCCGTCCCCTACAATAGAAATGAATGGTTGTAAATTTGTAATTGGTAATTTGTAATTATTCATTATTTAGTCTTCGTCTAATTTCAGCACTGCCATAAAGGCTTCTGAGGGGACGGCGACGGTGCCGAAGGTGCGCATCCGCTTTTTGCCTTCCTTCTGCTTTTCCAAAAGCTTTTTCTTTCGGGTAATGTCGCCACCGTAGCACTTGGCAAGGACATCCTTACGCAGCGCCTTGATGGTTTCCCGGGCGATAATCTTTCCGCCGATGGCTGCCTGCACAGGAATTTCAAACTGGGCGCGGGGGATGTTTTCTTTCAGCTTTTCGCAGATTTTGCGGGCTCTGGGATAGGCGTTATCTGCAAAGAGAATGAAGCTCAGGGCATCCACAATGTCGCCGTTTAAGAGAATGTCCAGCTTTACAAGGCGGCTGGGGCGGTAGCCGATAAGCTCGTAGTCCAGAGAGCCGTAGCCCCGGGTGCGGGACTTTAAGGCATCAAAAAAGTCGTAAATAATTTCGTTTAAGGGCATTTCGTAGTGCAGCTCTACCCGGTTGGCATCCAAATAGACCATATCCTTAAATTCGCCCCGGCGCTGCTGCGCCAGCTCCATCATATTGCCTACATATTCCTGGGGAGCAATCAGATTGAGCTTTACGAAAGGCTCTTCCGCCAGCTGAATGTCCATAGGGTCGGGGTAATCCAGGGGGTTATCCACCATTTTTACCGTGCCGTCCAGGGTAGTGACCCGGTAGGAAACGTTGGGGGCGGTGGTGATCAGGTCCAGATTGTATTCCCGTTCCAGACGCCCCTGGATGATTTCCATATGCAGAAGTCCCAGGAAACCGCAACGGAAACCGAAGCCCAGTGCGATGGAGCTTTCCAGCTCGTATACGAAAGATGCATCGTTCAGCTTCAGCTTTTCCAGCGCCTCACGCAGATCCTGGTACTTAGCGCCGTCAGCGGGGTACACACCGGAGTACACCATGGGCTGCACCTGCCGGTAACCGGGCAGAGGTTCGGTAGCAGGATTCTCCACACCGGTGATGGTGTCGCCCACCTGGGTGTCAGAAACGGTTTTGATGGAGGCGGTGATGTAGCCAACCTCGCCTGCGCCCAGCGCATCGGCGGGGATCAGGCCCTTGGGGCTCATCTTGCCCACTTCCACTACCTTATAGGTAGCGCCGGTAGCCATCATTTTAATGTCCATACCCGCCCGGACAGTGCCCTCTTTGATACGGGTGTACACGATAACGCCCCGGTAGGCATCGTACTGGCTGTCGAAGATCAGCGCCTGCAGGGGGGCATTTCTGTCACCGGTGGGAGCAGGCACATCCCGCACG
>JAZRKY010000151.1:0-2584 GCA_045646585.1 Faecousia sp.
ACAGACCCTAAAATTATGCAATTGTCTACAGATAGCGGATGTAGGGGCGGTCATTGACCGCCCGCGGGCGACTAATAGTCGCCCCTACATACTCTATCAAACTTCTTGTGTTTTGCAAGAAACCCACTTAGTTGCCTAAGATGCCACGCAGCTGTTCGACGGCGTCGTCATAGTTGTCGAAAGAGACCACATAGTCGCACAGGGCGGCGTTTTGCTCCTCGTAGTCGATGGCGGAAAGACGGTTGACTTTGTCCTCAATGGAGGAATTTTTCCGCAGGATGCTTGCCATCAGGGCTTTCTTTTCCCGTTTGATATAGATGGCGGTTACATTCTTATAATAGGTTTTCAGCGCCATCGCGCCGCAGATGTCCATCGTGGTCATAACCCGCTTGCCCCGGGCGAGGATTTTCTCAATATCGCCCCGCTTGGAGCCGTAGCCGTGTCCGGCGTACATAGTGGACTGGAGCATTTCGCCGCTGTCGCACATTTTGCGGAAATCCTCTAAAGATACATAGTTATACCACTGGTTTTCTTCCAAGGCGGTGGGGTCTTTTGTGGTGTAGCTGACCAGCTTTTCAAAATTGGGATTGCCGGAGAGGAAGCGGGTGGCAATTTTGGACTTTCCGCTGCAGGAAGGACCTACCAGCACCACAATATCCGGGTCCTGGGGGGCGTTATCGTGGGGGATGGCGGAGTGGCTTTCCGCAATTACCTCTACCAGCTTCAAAAACTCATCGTAATTGTTTACCGCCAGCATACCTGTTGCCTCTTGATTCCAAGGACGGCGCATTAAGATAGGATGCTTGGCTTTGGAGTTTAAGATGTTGTGGAGGGCATCGTCAAAGAGGATATCGGTGTGGATATTATCCTTTCGGGCACCCATATAGATGTGGTCTGCAGGAATTTCCGGGAATTCCTCCATAATCCGCTGGGCGCGGATGCCCATAAACTGGGGCGGTACGGCGGTGCAGATATACACCTCGGTGAGCTGGCTCAGCTTCCTGACAAATTCCTTTGCCCCCTCATAGACCGGCTGGGTGCGGTAAAACTCCGCATCGCTGAAGTAGGGGTAAATGGAGTCCACACGGGCGCCAATTTTGCCCCAGCGGTCTTTTTCATAGATGGTCATAGGGGGATCAAATTTATATTTTTCGTTGGCCAGGGTAATGGCATAGGAAGTACATTCCATTAAAAGGTCGTCAATGTCCAATGCGGTGGACAGGCGGTATTTTTTATGCATAGCATATTCTCGCTTTCCTAAAAGTTCGGTGAAAAAACAGCCTTCCGTGTTTGATACAGAAACACGGAAAGCTGTATGTGGGGTCATTATAATGAAAGATTTGGAAAAAATCAAGTGTTTTTTGAAATCTGTTGCAAAAATGCACAAAAATCAAGGGGAAATGACTTGCATTTTCGTGCGAGATGTGCTATTATATCGGGACAAAACAGTCGAAACATCAGGTATAAGCGCATAATATGGTTGCGTGTTTCTACAAACCACCCTAAATGGTTGTCTACCGGAAATAAACCAGTAGGCAGCTTTTTTCGTTGCCTGCGGAAAGAGGAAATATGGAACTGGAATGCAAGGCGCAGAAAGCCGCATATACTGAAAAAAAGGATGACACCAAAGTTGCAGCAAAACCTCAGGAAGATAATGCCAAGGAAAGGGAATTTTGGTTGTCGGCAAAATACGCTGATGAGCTCTATGAATCGGAGCGTTGATTTTTAGGAGGATAATATATAATGGAGTTTGAATTGCAGGAATTGGCGCTGGAATTGCGGGAGATTACCTATGTATCCATTGTTGCGCGGATTGTTGCGGCTTTTTTTATCGGCGGTCTTTTGGGCTGGGAGCGTGAGCTGAAAAACCGGGCTGCCGGTTTGCGTACATATATGCTGGTGTGTGTTGGTGCGTGTATGATTATGCTGACAAACCAGTATATTTATCAGGTATATAATGTTGGAGACCCGGTGCGTATGGGCGCGCAGGTGGTCAGCGGCATCGGTTTCCTGGGCGCAGGTACGATTGTAGTTACCAAGCGTAATCAGATTAAAGGCCTGACAACCGCCGCCGGACTTTGGACAGCGGCCTCAGCCGGCTTAGCATTGGGTATCGGCTTTTATGAGGCGGCCATTGTGGGCGCACTGCTGATGATTGTGATTTTGACCCTTATGCACAGACTTGACAACCAAATCCGTAGAAGAGTGAAGCAGATGGAACTGTACGCAGAGGTAGACAGCAGGGTCAGTATCGGTAAGGTATCAAAGGGTATTCGGGACTTGGGTGCAAAAATTGATGGCATCCAAATTGACCGGGACTATTCTATGGATGGTGATTTGCGGGCGTTGGTTATTTCCATTCGGACACCGAAGAAGTCCAAGCGGGAAGAGCTGCTTGATGCGCTCCAGGAAATTGACGGCGTGATTTATTTAGAAGAACTGTAAATACATAAGCCGCGGAGTAAATCTTTACTCCGCGGCTTTTTGTATATAGAAAACCACGCGTTAGACGCGTGGTTCAATGAAGCCTATGGCGGTGAGTAAAAATCCCTGCTAAGATTATAGGTGCGGTCCGCCAACTGCA
>JAZRKY010000152.1:0-5792 GCA_045646585.1 Faecousia sp.
CGATGCGGGTATTGACTGCATCAAAATCGAGGGTCGGGCAAAGTCTGCTTACTATGCCGCCATCATTACCGGCGCTTACCGCCACTGTATTGACGATTTGGCTGCCGGTCGGGAAATTGACCCGGTATGGCGAAATGAGGTAGATCACGTTTCTCACCGCATTTATTCCACCGGCTTCTATTTTGGGCAGCCCGGTCAGTACACAGAAAACTCCCGGTACATCCGCCAGTGGCAGGTCTGCGCCATTGTAGAGTCTTGCGACGAAACAGGTCTTGCCCTGTGCAGCCTGCGAAATAAATTCGCCGCAGGAGATGCATTAGATGTCGTAGGTCCTGACCTGCGCCCCTTTGCCATCACCGTTCCCACAATGCAGGATATGGCGGGCAACGACCTGACAGAGCCGAAAACACCCCAAATGCAGTTTTATCTGCAGCTGCCCAAGCCTGTTCCGCCCCTTACCATCCTCCGCCACAGCGTAGAGCTGTCCGCAAAATAAGCAAATAACCCCGGTAGATTTTCCATCTACCGGGGTTTTTACATTTTCTGCTTTTTCGTTGTCATTGCGAGGAGCGCAGCGACGTGGCAATCTCCTGGTACAACCTTTCGATTGTATTGTAGGGGACGGGTAGCCCGTCCCACTACTCTACATCTTATACAAACAGTATCCTAATAAGCTTGGATATAATATGACAGCCGCCGTGAGCAACCATCGCATACTGCAGTCCAT
This sequence comes from Faecousia sp., assembly GCA_045646585.1. GTDB lineage: Bacteria > Bacillota > Clostridia > Oscillospirales > Oscillospiraceae > Faecousia. The sequence goes on from JAZRKY010000152.1 coordinate 728, forward strand.
ACTTGCGGTACAGCCAGCCAAACACCAAGCCAAAGCCGCCGTTTAGCAGGAAGCAACGGAAAACAATCATCGGTGTCAATCCCATAAGCACAGCCGTTGTAGGCAGGTGTCCGGTCGCAAATAATAGGGCTGATACAATGTTTGCCGTAATCAACACACCCGTTGACGTTTCTGCCTTGCCCTTTTCAAAGAGCTTATGCAAAATAAAGGCAATCAGCGACATCATAAAGAGCCTTAGCATAACCTCTTCAATCACCGCGCCATAGGTAACCGTTCCCAGCAAATAAGGAATCGTAGGCTTTACCAGATAAGAATCCCGAATTGCCTCGGCGTAATTGCCAAAAAACCACAGGTCGAGCAAAATCAGGCATAAGCCCCCAATAAATGCCCACACAATAGTAACCAAAAGTGGCTTTTTTGCAAAAGAAAGACTATTCTTCCAAAGACCCACTTTTTTAGAAAGAACGATACCCAACGCGCCTAAAATAAGCCCATATCCTGCAGATTGCACCGCAGTAATCACACCGACGAGGGTATTATTTAAGCCCTGCGCCAGCACCTGCTCCCGGATTTCCGCCGGATAGCTATCCAGCATATAAAGACCTACAAAAAAGCCGCCAAATAAACCAACTACCGTAAAAAACAATAGAATTTTCCAATATTGGCTCACAAAATTCTTCATTTTCCTACCTCTTTACTTGATTTTCTCCATTAAGGTATCATAAATGGACTTTGTTTCTTCCAGCGTCTTTGCCATCAGCACAAGAACATTCTCTCCCTGCCGGAGTATGACACAGCCCTCGCCACCTGTATAAGCATACAAGGTGTAGCGACCAAATTCCGCATTTTCAAAAATGCCTGTAGAGAGCGTAGGCGAGCCAAAACCTATATACCGGCTGCCGACTGTAAATGTTTCCCTGAATTCCACGCTGTCAATGTTCTCATAGGGGATATTGAGGGTCTTGGAGAAAGAGGCTTCCACCACTAATTTTTCTGCTTCAAAGGTAACAGACATTTCGCCTACGAACATAACCACCGCTACGCCAATGAGGATAGCAGGCACCAAAATGGCGGTGATCCAAAGAGCCGCTTTGTCCTGCTTTTTGTCAAAAACAGGCGCATATTCGACGCCTTCGGCCTTATGCTTTCTGTACAGCATATAGGAGTAAACAGTCGGTACGACAACAGCAAGAACGATTGCCACCGCCAGCATACCAATGGACACTTCTACAGAAAAGGGCGCCGAAATCAGCATCAGCACACCGCTGACGACCTGCAATCTGCCACCCAAGCGGTGGGTTTTCTGCCAGTTTTCATCGTTGCCCATCGTCCAGGGGAGCTTAATACCCATATAGCGGTTTCGGGTGGTTTTGGGCATATAATTGCCAATTACGATAAACATTACGCCCAAAAGTGCCGGAATGAGCATAAACAGATTCCATTCCCAGCCCAGCGCAAGACTATAAATAATGCCGTTTACCACAATAGACAGGGCAGGCATAATGCCATAAGTTATCATAATAAGCTTATTGTGATATTGTTGGCTTTTAGTCAGCCCCAGACACAGCCAGTGGATGGCAAGCAGTAAAACAGGCGTACCAAAAACCATAAGGGCTTTGGGCGCAGTGCCGTCAGCAACCCCATCGCCGCCCCAGTGGCTTACCATACTCTCCGGCAGCTGATTCCAGAAAATCAGGCCAAATAAAATCGGTAACAGTATAATAACAGACGAAATAACTGCCTTTTTCTTGTGATTTTTAATCATTGGATTCCTCTCCTTTCAAGTCCTTTACCCACAACAAAATTTCTTCCAAAACAGACGCATTCAGTTCGTAAAAAATAAATTTACCCTCTCGGGTATCCCTCACCAAGTCTGCCTCCTTCAGCACCGACAAGTGCCGGGAGATAGATGCATCCGTTACATCAAAATGCTCGCATATCTCCCCCGCCGACATTCGCCCGCCTTTCAAGAGATTGAGTATCTCCCGGCGGATGGGGTCAGACAACGCCTTTAGTGTATGCTGTAAGCCCATCGTTTTTACCTCCTTTAACATTTAACCTAATTGTTAATTGTAGTATAAACCAAAGACCCTCCATTTGTCAAGAGGGTCTTTGAAAATTTTTTAGTTTTTCAAACTCTGCAAAGGCGCGGGAATCCGTCCGCCACGGGCGATAAAATCAGCTGCAGATTCGCTATGCACAGGCATAACCGGCGCGCTGCCCAGCAATCCGCCCATTTCTACCCGATCCCCTACTACCTTGCCGGGAGCCGGAATAATACGAACAGCGGTAGTCTTGGAATTAACCATACCGATAGCCGCTTCGTCTGCAATAATGGCAGAAATGGTCTCCGCTGAGGTATCGCCGGGTACGGCAATCATATCCAAGCCCACAGAGCAAACGCAGGTCATAGCCTCCAGCTTGGAGAGTGTCAGCACCCCTGCTTCCGCCGCCGCAATCATACCCTCATCCTCAGATACCGGGATAAATGCACCGCTGAGACCGCCCACGTGGTTGGATGCCATCACACCGCCCTTTTTCACTGCATCGTTGAGCAGCGCCAAAGCTGCCGTTGTGCCGTGAGTACCGCAAACCTCCAGACCCATCTCCTCCAAAATCCGGGCAACGCTGTCGCCCACCGCAGGTGTGGGTGCAAGGCTCAAATCCACAATACCAAAAGGCACATCCAGCCGGCGGGAAGCCTCCACGCCCACAATTTGCCCCATCCGGGTAATGCGGAATGCGGTTTTCTTAATGGTCTCCGCCACCACATCAAAGGGCTGCCCCTTCACACTCTGCAAGGCGTGGTACACAACGCCCGGACCGGAAACGCCTACATTGAGCACCGTCTCCGGCTCTCCCACGCCGTGAAATGCGCCTGCCATAAAGGGGTTATCCTCCACCGCATTGGCAAAGACCACTAACTTGGCGCAGCCCAAGCCATCGTCTTTTTCTGTAATGCGGGCAGTTTCCTTAATCACCTGACCCATTTTCGCCACCGCATCCATATTGATGCCTGCCTTGGTAGAGCCTACGTTTACGCTGGAACAGACCCGCTTGGTCGCTGCCAGCGCCTCGGGAATGGAATTCATAAGTACCCAATCGCCCTTTGTGCAGCCCTTTTGCACCAATGCAGAAAAGCCACCGATGAAATTTACGCCGCAGGTCTCTGCCGCCCGATCCATCGCCAGAGCCAGTGGCACATAGGAATCCGTATGGCAGGAATTACCCACAATGGCAATCGGGGTAACGGAAATCCGCTTATTGACGATGGGGATGCCAAACTCCCATTCGATTTCCTCGCCTACTTTTACAATGTTTTCCGCCCGACGGACAATCTTCTCATAAATCTTATCGGCGCAGACCTGTACATTTTCATCGGTACAATCCAAAAGAGAAATGCCCATAGTAATGGTGCGGATATCCAGGTGGCGCTTGTCAATCATATCCTGGGTGGTTAAAATATCCTTCAGTGTCAGCATAATTTACCTCACACCCGGTGCATCGCCTTAAAAATATCGGCTCTTTGCAGACGAATGGACAGCTCCATTTCCCTGCCCTTTTCCTCGGTAACCTTTGCCAGCTCTGCCAAGGATACGGTGCTCTTTTCCGTATCTACCACCATCATCATTGTAAAATAGCCCTGCATAACCGTCTGGCTGATGTCCAAGACATTTACGCCATACTGGGCCAAATGGGTGCAGACCTCTGCAATAATGCCCACACGATCCTCGCCTACTACCGTAACAACTGCTTTCATTTTCTTACCTCACAAATCGTAGTCCGCAGCCACGCGGGTATTGAGCAAATGGTGGAAATGGCTCTTCGCCTCCAAATGCAGAGGATGCGCAGAGTAGTTTTTCAGCGCTTCCCGGCTTTCAAACTCCGAATACAGCGCATAGTCCATTCCATTAAAGGCCTTGCGGATTTCCATATGGATAAGACCAGGAATTTGCCCTACTAAAGGCTCCAGGCAGGAAGCAATCAGCTGCACAGCCTCCTGTTTATCCACGCCCTCTTTTAATGTATATAACACGATATGCTTAACCATTGTTTCACTCCTCTTTAACAAGCAAGGGCGTTGCTTTCGCAACGCCCCCGAAAATTATTCAGCTTCCTCAGCGGTCTCTTCAGCAGCTTCTTCTACAGCTTCCTCTGCGGCAGGCTCGTCCTGGGTAAGCAGAGCGCGGATAGACAGGGAGATGCGCTTGTTCTCAGCGTCCACAACGGTAATCTTAACCTGATCCTCCTGACCCTCAGACAGTACATCCTCAGGCTTGCCAATGCGCTTGTCAGCGATCTGGGAGATATGGATCAGACCGTCAACACCGGGCAGAATCTCAGCAAATGCGCCGAAGGTCATCAGCTTAACGATCTTAGCGTCAACCACATCGCCCACATTGCAGGTGGTCATAAACTTGTTCCAGGGGTTCATCTCAGCGGTCTTGTAGCCCAGAGAAATCTTGCGCTTCTCGGGATCGAAGGAGATAACATAAACGTCGATCTCGTCGCCAACCTTAACAACCTCTGCGGGGTTCTTAATGCGGTTCCAGCTCAGCTCAGAAACGTGAACCATACCGTCAACGCCGCCGATGTCTACAAATGCGCCGTAAGAAGTCAGGGACTTAACAGTACCGTGATACTTTGCGCCAACCTCGATCTCGCTCCAGATCTTCTCCTGCGCAGCCTTGCGACCCTCAGAGGAAACAGCGCGGATAGAGCCGATAACACGGCGGCGGGCGCGGTTAACCTCGGTAATCTTCAGCTGAGTGGTAGTGCCAACCAAAGCAGCCATATCGCCACCCTTGGCAACGCCGGACTGGGAAGCGGGAACAAATACGCGGATGCCCTTAACGGTAACAACCAGGCCGCCCTTATTTTCCTCAGTGATGGTGCCTTCCATAGTGGTCTTTTCTTCGCAGGCAACAGCCATATCGTCCCAGAACTTGATGCCGTCCAGCTTCTTCTTGGACAGCTGGCAGGTGCCTTCCTGGTCGTTGACGCGGACAACAAATACTTCGATCTCGTCGCCCACCTTCAAAATGTCCTCCGGCTTCACAGAGGG
>JAZRKY010000153.1:0-10145 GCA_045646585.1 Faecousia sp.
ATCCGGGTATCTGCTCTTTTTAAGTGTTTTGTCGCTTTTTGATGAGTGCAATTATTAGCCGGCAGGTAAAAATGAAAGCTACAGTTAGAATGATATTTCTTACCCAGCCGAAAACGGCGTTAAAATAAATGAAATATCGAGGAAAAACCACTGCGTTCGCAGCTTCCCGCGCCATAACCATAGAAATAGCCCGGGTGATCAGATCTGCCGACCAACAGATGCCGGCACCGATCAGTTCGTTGCGAAGAACGACCGGATGGGCTTTTTTTATACGCAATGCTGTTAGAACGGTAAGTGTAGCGTAAACCGCTAACAAACACCAAGCAACAATTAAGTGTACTGTCATTTCGCCGGAGGAATATATAAGCGGCACAAGAACATATCCCCAGTGTATGCCGGTAGCAAAACGCAGATAAATGTCAATAAACAGGTAGATGACCCACGCGCACCAAAGACCTGCATTTCTTCGCACGCGCAGACAAATGATGCCACAGATGACAAAGGGAGCGGCTAAGATGAGTCCGGACAGAATATCTCCCAATAGCGCGATCAGCAGCCATAATGCTGCAGAAATGCATAACAATACAATGCCAACTGTTTTTTGCGTGCTGCTCACACCGAGGCGCTCTGTACAAATGATCTTTGGTTTCGAAAACTCAGGTTGTCTGTCGTGTGTTTTATCAAGGATGAGTTCATCTAAAGAAACGGAAAAGAACACACTCATTTTCACCAGTTTATCCAGTTCCGGCACAGATACGTCGGTTTCCCATTTGGAAATTGACTGTCGGGACACCTCCAATGCATCTGCTAAATCGCCTTGGGATAGATTTCTTTCGTTGCGGAGCTTATAGATTTTCTCTCCTAAAGTCATAGGGATACCTCCTTGCAGATTTGATTGCAGTATATCTTTTATGCGCTGAAAAGTCCACCAAGTCTGCTTGGAAATTTAGCAACTGACGGTTGCGCAATACAAAAAGGAGATGTTAATCGTCAAATATCATAACCCACATCTTCCTCGCAGGGGATCCCCTCGGGAACATAAGTAGGGTTAGAGATTTCCCGGTAGAATGCGGCGGTGGCGGCTTGCTTATAGGGATTCAGCCACAGATTGCCGATGCCCAAAGTCAGAGATGCTAAAATATTCCAGCCAATGAAGCTAAACTGCAGGCAGAAAAGCCGCCAGCGGCTGCCGGTCATTACTTTTTTGGAACGGGAAAGCGCTTCGGTGGCAGTCAGCTCCGGGTGTTCTGCCAGGATGTAGCGGGTCATCGCATAGCTGTAACCAGCGATAATACCGGGGATAATCAGCAGCAGAGTTCCAAGGAAAATGAGGAGGGCTTGCAGAGCGCCCGCTGCCACTGCGGTTTTCCAGTTGGGGAAATAAGCAAACAGTGTTCCAATTTCCGGATCCCGCAAATCTGTAAGGTCGAGATTGAATTTGGAATAACCTACACCCACAATGCTTCCTAAAATGAAGAAGGCCACAGCCATTACCAGAGCAATGAGAAGGATGTAAAGGGCATTTTCGGTCAAAAAACCGTCCAGCTTACTGTGAAAGCCGCTGCTGGTTCCATAGACGACTTGCCCGGCAAAGTCTATGTTTACATCCGCGCGGGAAGCGTCGAAATTTATATTTAACTCCGGGCCGTCTAATGAGACAGCGCCTAAAAGCGATGCAATCAAGCAAGCGATGATAGCGATCTTCCACTTGCCGGCAAGGGCATCCCTTGCGATTTTTCTAAAGTCAGCAGCAAACATAATAATTCCTCCAAGCTTTTATATCTTAATGCAGACCTTCAAAATGCCTACGATGATTGCAATGACAGCCAGCGGCGCAAGCAGCAAAAAACCGCCCGCGAAAATAAGGCAAAGGATCAGCGCAGGAAATGCCAAACCAATCAAAATGCCTACAATCAACTTAGTTAAGCCCCAAGTCAGCTTCAGCATAAGGCCGATGGCTTTTACTCCCAGCCAAAGGAATAATACGGTGATAAGAATTTCAAACATTTTTTGCTCCTATCCTTCGGTATCTTTTTCAATCAGATACGCAAGGTATTTATTTTTTCGAACGATATTGGGGTTATAAAGGGTATATTTTCCGCAGCTCTCACAGCACGCGGGAAGGATCTCGAAGGGCTCCTTGAAGAGTGTGTCCCGATAAGGGCTGTTATCCAGCTCCTGCGTATGCATAAAGATAAGGCTGCCACCGCACTGGATGCATTTGGGCCGGTGCGACTCTGCTTCGTTGATCAGCGTGATTCTTGCCTGCAGCCGTTCAGGCTTGTCTGCAAGACCGCGCAGAAGCGCCCGCTGACAAAGCTCCAGCTCTGTTAGATCCTTGACTTCCTTTTCGCAGCTTTTACAGGCGGGCTGCCAGGTGTTTCCGCACTGGATGGTAGTGCTGCGGAATGTACTGAGCTTTTCACCGCAAAATACGCAAATATTGTCGTTAGCCATAGATTGCCTCCTGTCAGTTGCTTCTTTCAAAACTTAAATACCGTGTTCCCTGAAAAGTCAGGTTTCCCCGATCGCCTTCAATCAGCAGACCGTATTCGTGGCCTTGCAGCTGCAGCTCCATCCGATCTCCACTTTCCACCTGGAAGGTTACATAGTAGGTGGTAGAGTGGGTGGCGTGACCGCTGTGGTGATGGCGGCTTATATTTGCCCGCTTTGCGATAACAGTTGCCGGTACGGTCAGCCGGGGTGAGTGGTTGTTTTTATTCCACTGGCGGATACCTCTTGCGAAGGTCATAATAAATACGCCAAACACAAGGCAAAACATCAGTGTAAACATTATACTGAAAGAATCAAATCCCATTTTTATATCCTCCAATATGCGAAGTGAGGCCTCACACTGCGGCAAGGCCTCTCAATGCAAAATTTATTCGGTTACCGTGTTATTATCCGAAATCACAGGGGCATCTGCAGCACTTTGCACCTGGGGGACTACAACAACAGGGGGCTGACTGTCAGCGGCCAGCTTGCCACCCAGCGCACCCATCAAAAGGCTCTTCAGGTCAATGCCCATACCGGCAGAGATACCCTCGGTGATCTGGGTGGTAGAATTGACAATGTCGCTAACCAGCTTGGCGGAGTTGCCTTCGCCGTACATTGTGATTTTATCAACTTTACTCAGAGGTTCGGCAACATTCCGGGCGATTTCGGGAAGGGCAGCCATAATCATTTCTACAACGGCAGCTTCGCCGTACTTCTTCATCGCTTCCGCCTTTTTGTCGATACCTTCGGCTTCTGCCAGGGCTTTTGCGCGGATAGCCTCGGCCTCTGCTTTACCAACGGCGGCAATGCCTTCCGCTTCCTGCTCTCTTGCAAAGCGCTGGGCTTCTGCAATCTTCATTTCAGCGGCAGCAGCCTGCTCCTGCTCATAGCGGCGGGCTTCCGCGTCTTTTTGGCGCTTAAACAGCTCTGCCTGGGCTTCTTGCTCCTGACGGTAGCGCTCGGCATCAGCTTTTGCGCGGATTTCTGCATCCAATGTTTGTTTTTTAACTTCGACTTCACGGGCTTTTAGTTCGGCTTCCCGTTCTGCTTTGGCAATATTGGCGTTGGCAGAGGTGATCTCGATGGTTTTTCTCTGCTCCTGTTCCTGAATGGAGTAGGCAGCATCGGCTTCCGCCTTCTTTACATCGGACTGCTGCTTCAGCTCTGCTTGACGAATTGCCAGAGAAGTTTGCTTCTCGGCGATTTCCATATCTGCCTGAACTTTGGCATCGTTAGCTTCCTTGGCTGCCTGCGCCTGGGCGATGGCAATGTCCCTGTCAGCCTGCGCCTTTGCAACGGCAGCACCCTTTTTGATTTGGGAGATGTTATCAATACCCAAATCTTCAATCACATTATTCTGGTCAGAGAAGGACTGGACATTGAAGGAGATCATTTCCAAGCCCATCTTCATAAGGTCGGGAATGGCGTTTTCCTGTACCCGTTCGCCAAAGGCTTTGCGGTCGGTAACCATTTCCTCCAGCCGCATCTGACCGACGATTTCACGCATATTGCCTTCCAGAGTGTCCTGAACACGGCGGATAATCATATCCTCACTTTCATTCAGGAAGAACTTGGAAGCCAGGGTCATCATTTCTTCGTTCTGTCCAATACGGATTTTGACGGTGGCATCTACCTTAACATTTATGTACTCTGCATTAGGGACATAGTCGGTGGTTTTTACATCCACAGAAAACATCTTCAGACTCAGCTTATCCAGCCGTTCCAGGAAAGGAATCCGAATGCCGGCCTTGCCGATGAGTATCCGGGTTTTTCGGAAACCGGAGATGATATAGGCTGTGTCCGGAGGGGATTTTACATAGCCTGTGCAGAGAATGATGGTCAGCAGAATAAGGGCAGCTGCCACTCCAATGAAAATTTCCATAGTTTGCTCCTTTCGATTTTCTTTGACTTACTTACGGCGCATTCCGGTGGTTTGAGAGCTGTTCGGGGCAGGGGTTAAAAGCTTCTCCTTCACCGCTTTAAGCCCCAAAACCTTTGTGTATGCCGGATACTTCTCGACCTTTTCCAAAAGCCGGATAGTCAGGATTCTTTCTCTCGTGCTCAAAAGTATCACTTCCTTTGCCTTTGTTCAGAACGCCGTGTCTCCTGCCTTGTGTATATTGTATGTTATGTAAGTCATAGAATAAATGATAAAAGGAGCAAAATATATGGCTGTAATTTGCCAATAGCAGCGAATTAACCTGTAATTTCCTGTGCTGCTTCTTTATATGCCCGGTATTGCTCTGGATCAATGGCACCTGTTGCCAGCATCCGTTCAGACCAAAGCTGCAAGGTCTCTACGGCAATGGAGATGTTTTCCAGCTGCTGCTGTATAGCGACAAAATCCCGGAGTTCGTCGCCGGAGATCTTTCCGTCCACAGTAATCTCGATCAGTCGTTCCTTTCCTTTTTGCATACTGTTTAGGGAGGCCAGCATCTCCAAAATAATCTGCGACAGATCCTTCACCTTGATCTCCGGTACATACTGGGCACCGATGGGACATTGGTTGGCGCAGTAATAATTGCAAAGACCGGGTTGCGTATACTTTTTTGCCATAGTAAGCACTTCGTCCGGGTGGGGGAGCGTGCGGTCGTTTTCGATTTTCTCGATGCGTTCCGGGGAAAGGGTTTCCAGCAGGTCGCTGGCGGTTTCCCGGGTCAGCTTCAGGGCCTCCCTCGTGATTTGGTAGGGATTTTTGTTTTCCTTTGTGGATGCTCTTGCCATATGTAAACCCTCGCAATTTCAATAAAGGTCTGTGAATTGGTGCTTTTTCGATCGCATTATATCATATATTGCGCGCAAATACAATATTCAAGACGGTATGGCGGGCAAAAACAAAAGAAACAGGATCTCACAAAGCTGTGAAATCCTGTTTTGGGGAGATATATGCTTTTTTATTTTTTCTTTTTGACAGAAATCTTCTTCAGTTCGTACCGTTCGTCGCAGGCGGCGGCTACATCCGGGGAGTGGCTGACAAGGATGACACACTTTCCCTGGGCTGCAAGACTTTTGAAAATCTCCATAATTTCGTCCTGGGTGTCTTTATCCAGATTGCCGGTGGGCTCGTCTGCCAAAATAATGTCGGGATTGTAGGATAGCGCTCGGGCGATGGCCACGCGCTGCTGCTGACCGCCGGAGAGATGGAGAACTCTGCGATTTGCTTCGTCCTCGTCCAAGCCGACGCTTTCTAACAGCTCAAATGCCCGGGCTTTCTTGTTTACTTTGCGAACGCCGGCAATATCCATAGAAAGAACTACATTTTCCGATGCTGTAAATTTGGTAAGCAGATTGAAGCTTTGGAAAACAACGCCGATATACTTGGAACGGAAGGTGTATTTGTCGATTTTCGCTACATCTTTTCCGTCATACAGAATTTTTCCGCTGCTGGGCGCAGCAAGGCCGGAAAGCAGGGACAGCAGGGTGGTTTTGCCTGCGCCGGATTTGCCGACGATGCAGTACATTTTTCCTTTTTCAAAGGTGTAAGAGACATCCTGCAAAACAGGGGTGCTGCCATAGGAGAAGCAGATATTTTCAAGGGTTAAAATAGCCATATTTCATTTCCTCCTTTAGTCTCTGTTGGACAGGATTTTCAGCGGGTCATACCGCATAACGAACAGAACGGATGCGGCGCTGGCAATGAGGGTCAGCAGGAAACCGATGCCAATCATTTGCAGAACGACAGTAAAGTCCATAGCGGAATCAATTTCCGTAATGTAATTTGTGGCGCCATTAAAGAAATCGTCCATAAAGTTACCGCCCATATTTCCAATGTCCGGCATAGAACCACCTGTTCCGCCGGGGAAGCTGCTGCTGCCACCGGGGAAATTGCCCGGACGGCCGAAGTTGCCCTCCATCTGGGATTGCTGGGTGTTTTGGCTGGTGATTTGGTTGGCAAGCAGGGCGTTGGTTACAGGAACGGAGCTGACAGCGCCAACTGCGGCGCCAATCAAAACGGCAATCATCGTGATTACTAAAATCTCGCAGATAAACTGGGTGGCAACCTTCCATTTCTTCATACCCATAGCGGTAAGTACGCCGATTTCATACTTTCTTTCACGGACATTGAAGATGTTAAGTACTACCAAAATGACGGCGCCAATGGCCAAAATAACAAGTAAGAACCAACCGGCCATTGTGCTGAGGGTGTTGAGCGGTGTCAAGCTGTTTTCGTAAGCGGAAATGTCGGGGGAGGAGATGGTATAGCTTTCTTCCAAGCCCAAAGCCCGGGCTTCTTCCTCAAATGCATAAAAGGCGTCTGTGTTTTCAAATACATAAGTGCCGGAAAGGGTGCCGGTAACAGCGGTTTCTGTTTCTCTGCCTGTTGTGCTGTCGGTTACGGTGGTAGAGACATCAGCGGAGGCATCTAAAATCGCTTGCAGCGCATTGGCGCTCATATAGATTCGGTTGGCGGGGTCTTGGCTTGTACCAAACATAGACATAGAGAAATCGTTGTTGTCGGTGCTGGTATAAATGCCAACGATGGTAAGGGTGTAGGTTTCTGTTTCGCTGTTGGGGTTGGTGAGGATAATGCTGTCGCCTACGGAGAGGCTATTGTAGGTGGCGAGCTCCTGAGAGATAATGCAGGTATATTCTGAGGTGCCTTCTTCAAATACGGAGCCGCTTGCAATAGAGGAGGTGCCATTTTGGAAGTCGGTCATAGCGGCATCGGAGCTGTAGCCTACGATGGTGAAATCACCGGTAGCGCCCATGCCCATAAAGCCACCCATTCCGCCCATTCCACCGGGGAAGCCACCCATTCCACCAAAACCACCGTTGGAGGAGCTGCTGTCTGTGGTTACGGGTTCAAAATTCTCTGAGCCGTTAAAATACGCGGTCAGTGTGTAGTAGAAATCGTCTACCGAGGAAGCGCCGGCGTAAATCAGGTATTCCTCAAGGGTAAGAGAGGATGCGCTGCCCATCATATTTTCAAATTGGTCTTTGTCGAAACCACCACTGAAATCGGGTCTTCCGCCGGCAATGCCATCCATCATAGATTGGCGGTCGTAGGAGATAGTGCCGGTAACGGACATACCGTCCAGCGTGCTGGATTTTGCATTTTCGGCGGCTTGCCGGATGGAAAGTCCAATGCAGGCAGATACGGCGATGATTAGGGCAATAATGCCGATGAGGACATTTCTACCTTTGGCGCGGCTGACACACCGCAAAGCATTTTTGATGATGTACATAAGAGGCTCCTTTGCGTTTTGTTTTCCCACACATTGTAATACAGAAAGCTGAAAGGAAACTAAAAAAGATATGAATAATATATGAAAGCGAGCAAAAAAGTGGTTATTTATTGCAAAGGATAAAAAACGATGCTACAATAAAGCCGGTTAAACCGAAAGGAGATTTGTTATGAGGAGATTCTCTGTTAAAATATTGGCGCTTTTGTGCGTGATGGTGTTTTTCTTGCAGGGCTGTTCCTACAGCGACTTGTCTGCGCTGCTGGGGAGTGGGTCGCTTATAGAAAAAGAACTGTCTGCGGAAGATATTTACTATAACTACGCCCATTCTGTTGTTGAGATTACCGCAAAGGCGGATGGCGCCACCTTTACAGGAACGGGATTTTTCTATGATACGGAGGGAACGGTGATTACCAATTACCACGTGATTGAAACCTGCGCGGAAGCCTATATTACCTTGCTTGACGGTACAACCTACGATGTAACGCAGATTAAGGCCTACAGTGTGGAAAAGGATATTGCCATTCTCGAAACAGACTGCCCCAATACAACCCCCTTGACTTTGCGGACGACTACGGTTATGACGGGCGAAAGGGTCTATGCGCTCGGCAGTTCTCTTGGCCTTGCCAGCACTTTGTCCGAAGGTATTATCTCCTGTGCCAGGCGGCTGTTTTATGATGATATTTATATCCAGACCACAGCGCCTATTTCTCCCGGCAACAGCGGAGGCCCCTTGTTTGATAAGTACGGAAATGTGATTGGCATTACTACAATGCAAATGGCAGACGGGCAGAATTTGAATTTTGCCATTCCCGTAGGGGAGGCGCTGAAGTTAGATACAGCAAATCCCACAACCCTTACGGAACTGTTTACGAGAAAGGCTACCGGGCTTGGTCGCGTGTCTACCCTTTGCAACTGGAGCGTCCAGTATGTGGATGAGGACGACAGCAAAAGCGGCGAGGATCAGTATATGCTGTGTTTCCAGCTTCGGAATCGGGCGGGGGAAATGATGTATTCCGGGGGCAGCGTGGATATAAAAATTGTAAACGACCTTGGGGAAACGGTTTATGAAAAAAACCTTGTTTTCACCAAAGAGGATACGGTTACGGTTTCCCGGCGGGATGGGGAGTTTTCGTTTATGGCAGTTAGCTTCAATTTTGACGATATAACTCCCGGCGATGCCTATAGCGGTATGATTCATTTCACCGTTCGCGGTATGGATTATGTCTTTGACCCCTGCGCTATTTACATAAATTATCTGCCAGTAGAATATTAAAAGAGTAAGGTCGGCGCTGTTGCGCCGACCTTTTTGCGGAGAGAAGGAGAAAATATCCCCACTTTTTCCCATTTCCCCCTTGTAAATTCTGATTTTTTGGCGTATACTCTTATTTATCTATGTATTAAAGCGAGGAAATGGCTATGCAGTTAATTTCTGTACGGGAGCTGTTCAAGAATACAGACAGCTACATCGGCAAGGAAATCTCCGTGGGCGGCTGGGTGCGCTCTATTCGCGGCAGTAAGCAGTTTGGCTTTATTGTGCTGAACGACGGCACTTATTTTAACCCTGTCCAGGTGGTCTATCACGACACAATGGAGAATTTCCAGGAGATCAACAAAACAAATGTAGGCGCTGCGCTGATTGTTAAGGGTACATTGGTTGCCACCCCCGAGGCAAAGCAGCCCTTTGAAATTCAGGCAAGCGAGGTTGTGGTTGAGGGCGCATCTACCTCTGATTATCCGCTGCAAAAGAAGCGGCATACTCTGGAGTTTTTGCGGACAATGACCCATCTGCGTCCCCGCACCAATACCTTCCAGGCGGTGTTCCGTGTTCGCAGCCTGATTGCTTTTGCGATCCACCAGTTCTTCCGGGAGCGGGATTTCGTGTATGTCCATACACCGCTAATCACCGGCTCTGACTGTGAGGGCGCAGGCGAAATGTTCCAGGTAACCACCCTGGATTTGAACAACATCCCTCTGACCGAGGACGGCAAGGTGGATTTCACCCAGGATTTCTTTGATAAGCCCACCAATCTGACCGTTTCCGGTCAGCTCAACGGCGAGACCTTTGCTATGGCGTTCCGCAATATTTACACCTTTGGTCCTACCTTCCGGGCAGAAAACTCCAATACCACCCGCCACGCTGCGGAGTTCTGGATGATTGAGCCGGAGATTGCCTTTGCAGATTTGTCTGACGATATGCGTCTTGCGGAGGATATGATTAAGTACAATATCCGCTATGTGCTGGATAATGCGCCCGAGGAGATGGTATTTTTTAATCAGTTTGTGGATCAGGGTCTGCTGGAAAGACTTAACAATGTGGTCTCCAACGATTTCGGTCATATCACCTATACCGATGCCATCGCTCTGCTGGAAAAGCACAATGACCGTTTCGCTTTCCCTGTTCACTGGGGCAGCGACCTGCAAACCGAGCACGAGCGCTTCCTGACGGAAGAAGTGTTCAAGAAG
>JAZRKY010000154.1:0-4728 GCA_045646585.1 Faecousia sp.
CTCGCACCGGAAGCGATTTTACAAATTGGTTGATACATCTTCCCAATTCTTTGCTCTCGTATGCGGAAGCCACATCCGAACCGCCTGCAATACACTCAGAAAGCTCGTCCAAAATAAGGGGCATTTCCCCGCCGCCCCGCTTTTCAGCAGCGGAAAGGCGAAAGCGGTCAAAGGCAAGATTGCGTGTAATCTTTGCTAAAAACATTTGAAATCTTGTCGGTCTTTGGGGAGGAATTGCATTCCAGGCTTTATACCAGGTGTCATTAACACATTCTTCGGAATCTTCCTTGCTATGTAGGATATTATTTGCTATCGAAAAGCAATACGCGCCGTATTTATTATTTGTTTCTGTAATAGCGGCGGCATTTCTCTCCCAATATAGCCCAATGATACGATCATCCTCCAACGCAATCCCCCCTCTTTCTTGTTAATGTAAGGATCCTTCACCCTATAAGACGGAAAATAATCCAAAATATTACAAGGGTATTATAGCAATAATTTTTCTAAAAACCAATACGCCCTTGCCTCATCCGTCAAAAATCAAAGATTTTTGACACCTTCCCCAAAGGGGAAGGTCATCCCCTCCCCCTTGGGGAGGGTGGCCGAGTGCAAACGAGGTCGGGTTAGGTTGCATACGCCATAATTATCAATTCTCAATTTATTAAAAGCAACAGCCTTGTATTTTTTTCGTCTGCGTGGTACAATGGTTATATTACTGCAGAAGGAGGTCGTGCTGTGCGCTATATCACCCAATTTGTCCGCAATTTCTTTCGCAAGGCAGACCTGATTCTGCTGCTGCTATGCCTGATTACCACCGCCTTTGGCTGTCTGGTCATCGCCAGCACCACCAATGTCTCCAACAGCGGTTTTGTCCGCTATGTATTTATTCAGGTGGTAGCTACCGGCATCGGCGTAGTGTTCTACGCCATCTTCTCGTCCATTGATACAGACTTTTTCTCCGAGCATCGCCGGGCATTGATTATCGCCAGCTTTTTCTTGATTTTAATGCTTATCCCCTTTGGCACAGACAACGGCACAGGTAACAAAAGCTGGATTCCCATTCCCATTATCGGCATCCACGTTCAGCCGGCGGAAGTGGTAAAAATCCCCTTTGTGCTGATTATGGCATCTATTATGGCATCCCACCAAAACCGCCCCTCCCATATTCGGTCCGTTTTGGATATCATCATTATGACCGGTGCCATTGTCGGACTGAACATTGTGATCTCCGGCGACTTGGGCGTTTCTCTGATTTTCGTTTTTATCTTTATTGTTATGGCCTTTTCCGGCGGTGTCAGCTTAATTTGGTTTTTGATTGGCGGTGGCGCAATCGCTTTAGGCGCACCCATAGGCTGGTCCTTGCTTGGCGATTACCAGCGCTACCGTATTCAGGTGCTTTTCGACCCCAGCTTAGACCCAAACGGTCTCGGTCCTCGGTATCACACCGTGCGCTCCATCCGTTCCCTTACCGGCGGCGGTCTTTTGGGTCAGGGTCTGTTTAACGGCAACCGCACCCAAACCCCCGATGCCCTTTTCGCCCAGCATACGGACTTTATTTTCTCCGCCATTGGCGAGGAATTGGGCTTTATCGGCTGTTTGCTGGTACTGACACTTCTGTTCCTCATCGTCGCCCGCATTCTTTGGGTTGGCACACGCAGTCAGGATTACCTGCGCAGAATGGTCTGCTTTGGTTGCGCCGCTGCGCTGATTTTCCAAGTGGTTATCAATGTGGGTATGTGTATGGGCCTTCTCCCGGTTATCGGCTTGACACTGCCCTTTATCAGCTACGGCGGCTCGTCCATTATCTCCCTGTATGCGATGATGGGACTTGTCTCCGGCATTTACGCCAAGCCCGCCCCTGCCAGTCAGGAGCGCTACATCCGCCCTTATCGGTTATAAGAAAATCCGGCAGAGTTTCCTCTGCCGGATATTTTTATGCTTCTTCCCGCGCTTCCAAGTCCTTGAGCATTTCGCTGTAGAACTCTTCGCTGATTTTATATTTTTTCAGATACACAATGTAACCCACCACAATCATAATCAGCGGAATTACAAACATAGCGCCCTTAATAATCAGCTTGCCGGTGCTGTCAATGGCATCTACTGTGCCGCCGTCGACCTTAATGCCGGAGAAAATCAGGGTAAGGCTGACAATGCCGGTAGCAAGTGCGCCGCCGATTTTGTTAATGAACGGCTGAACGGAGAAGGTAATGGACTCATTCCGCTTACCCAGCTTCCACTGACCGTATTCCACGGTGTCCGCAAGGAACATCAGCATCAATGTCTGAATAAAGGCCTGACCTACAAATACCAGCACAGCGCCCAGAGCAATCAGGATAATGGAAACTTCTGCAAAGAAGAAGATGGCATAGCCTGCAATCACCAGCACCGTACCTAAGGTGTAGAGCTTTTTGCGGTTCATCATAGATGCTACCTTGGGATAAACCGCCAAGGTCGCAAGCTGCGAAACGCCAACCACCGCCACCAGCACCACATACATTCCCTCATTGCCGAAGAGGTACTTCATATAGTAAACCGCAAAGTTTACAGTGGTGCAGTAGCCAACCATAAACAGTCCCATTGCCAGCGTTGTCCACATCAGCTGGTCGTTTTTGAGAATTGCCCGGAACATCTGACGGATGGTGGTAGACTCCTGCTTTTCAGGGGCGACCCGCTTTTCCTTAATGCCCAAAAGCGGAAACAAAAGTCCCAGTAGATAAATAGCCGCAATCACCACAGCGCACCAAAACCAAACCGCAGGGGTGTTGCCCAAAGCGCTGGTTACAGGCTGCCAGGCAACCATTACGATGTACATACCGATATTGGCGCAAATACGGGCAAATGCGCCGGTTTTTTCTCTTTGCTTTTGATCGCTGGACAGCACCGGCAGCAGTGTCCAGTAGCCGATGTCGTTGACGCCATAGGCAATATCCCACAGAAGATAGGCAAAGCCGAAAATAATGACGAACGTCCAGCCGTCGCCGATGCCGGCAAACAGCAGCACCGAGAAAATAGCGCTGAGAACACCGCCAACCAAAATAGCAGGCTTAAACTTTCCCCAAGGGGAGCGAATATTGTCGATAACAAGGCCGGTAATAGGGTCATTAAAGGCGTCAAAAATACGCATAACGGAAAGTATCATACTGGCAGCCGCAAAGACCCAAACATCTAAGCTCAGCACATCGGATAAGAAGAACAACAGGGTATTTGCCTCAAAGGAATAGAACATATCCCGACCGACGGTGCCAAGACCAAAATAGGTGCGGTTGCGGCCATCAAGTGTTTTCGCTGGTTTCACAGGTAGTTTCCTCCTCAATAATATATAAATCTGAACCGAAATCGGTTAAGGTGCGCTGGTTTTCGTGGTAGCCCGTTCCCCGGAATTGAGGCAGCAACCGAACGCCTGCCATCAGCGCTCCGCCGGAAGCGGTAAATGCCTGATTGCCGTCGGGCATTGTAATCAGCCGGTCAGCCGCCCGCAAGATAAGACCGTTGGGGTCTAAATCCACAGGGGCAACGTGCTTAATAAGGCTTCCAAACTGCCCAATTCGCAGCTTTTGGGCAAAGGTGGAAAAGCGATAACGCTTATCCTCTTCCAAATCCCGGAGTGTCAGTGTTTCATATCCCGGTGCGGCCGCTACCACCTTGCGGAAGGTGGCGGCAAGGGCCGTGCCGCCCTTTGTTACCTGCCAGCCTTGGGGAATGCGCCGGAATGTGCCAAACTGAAAAACCTCCCGATACTGCTTATAAAAAGCAATCTGCTCTTTTATTTGCTCTTTTTCTATCTTTAACAGGTGTTTTAAGTCCAGCTCATACCCCAAACACCCAAAGAAAGACACATTCCCTCTGGTGCAAAGGGGCGTTACCCGAAGGGTTTGGGCGTGGGGCGCGGCGCTGACGTGGGCGCCCATCGTAGATTGGGGATAAAGATAAGAGAGATTGCCCTGGATAGTCAGGCGCTCAATGGGGTCTGTATCGTCAGATGCCCAAACCTGAGGACCGAAGCACAGCATACCCAAATCGAAGCGGTTACCGCCGGAGGAACAGCTCTCCAAAAGCACATTGGGGCGGGGCGTGAAAATCCTATCCAAAACCTCGTAAAGGCCCAAAATGTAATCGTGAGCCTTTGCGCCGAGGGCAATGCTGTGGCGGTTCATATCCCATTTTACATAGGTGATAGGGGCGCTGTCCAGGGTAGACCCCACCTTTTCCACAATATAATCCCGCACCTCTTGTTTTGTCAAATCCAAAAGGAGCTGATTGCGACCGGTCAGGGGCGCAAAGCTGTCGGTCAGCGCCCAATCGGGGTGTGCGCGGTAGAGGTCAGAGTCCTGATTTACCGACTCCGGCTCAAACCACAGACCAAATTCCATTCCCAAGCTGTTAATCTTCTTGGCAAGCCCCGATAGCCCATAAGGGAGCTTTTGCTTGTTTACCTCATAATCGCCCAAGCTCGCCTTATCGTCATTTCGCTTACCAAACCAGCCGTCATCCAAAACAAACAGCTCACAGCCCAGCGCTTTGGCTTCCTTTGCCAAATTCACAAGCCTGCGGTGGTTAAAATCAAACATACAGCCTTCCCAGTTGTTAAACAGCACCGGGCGGGGTTTATACTGCCAGGCCTTCGGCACAATGCTGCTATTTACAAAGCGGTGCATTTTTTCACTCATACCGCCAAAGCCTCTGTTGGAAAACGCCATCACCGCCTGGGGGGTCTCAAAGACTTCCCCC
>JAZRKY010000155.1:0-4553 GCA_045646585.1 Faecousia sp.
CCTGTATCGTCGCCATAGGCACCTCAAAAGGTACGATTTCGGCTTTCAGACCCATTTGGCTTAGGAAATCGGCTATATAATGGGCGGCCTTTAATTCTTCCGCGCTCCCGCCCATACGGACATAAGCGGGATCTTCAAAAATTTTCATAATTTGCTTGGCGTGCATAGGTAACCTCCAATGTAGAATTTAGGTATATGGTAATCCTTTCGGGCGAGTTTTGCAAGAGAAAAGTAAATGAAAGTGCAGAATTAAAAATTATAAATTGTAGAGGCGGGTATTAGCTGCCCGCAAAGGAGCCTCTCCGGGTGGGGAGGGGCAATTTTATATTGCAAATAAGTAAAAATTTCTTTATAATAAAAGAACCGAATTGAAAGGGAGGAAGTTAAAATGAAAAAAGTAAGCGTTTTATTGATGGCGCTTATTTTTGCGCTGGTGTTTACTGCCTGCGCCGGTGGGGCGCAAAAACTGACCGGGGCATACGAGGGCTATTATCTTACGAACGAGGACGGGGTTTTGTCCATTACCAACTACCAGCCCTATAACTTTTTCGCTTTGCCGGACTATCAGGAGCTGGCGCAATTCGGCGACGGCGCAGGGCTTGATAACGAGGGCGTGGTTTATTTCATTTTTGTAACCGATACCTCTAAAGAAAATTGCTATTACTCTGCGGAGTTTGATGGGGCAACCCGACAGCTTCTTTGCGAAGAAGGCACATTTTTTGCTGATGAGGACACAAAAAATGAGACCGTTACCCGATTGCTCAATATGATGGATGCCCTGAAAGAGAAATAAAAATTGCACCTGTTCCTTTTCTTGGAACAGGTGCAATTTTACTATACATTCTCTAATGCCTGGGCAATATCAGCGATGAGGTCTTCGCTGTTTTCCAGACCGCAGGACAGGCGAATCAGGTCTGCGCCTACGCCGGCGGCGTCCAGTTCCGCATCGGTCATCTGCCGATGGGTGGAGCTGGCAGGATGCAAGCAGCAGGTGCGGGAATCTGCAACATGGGTCTCGATAGAGCCAAGCTTCAGGTGCTTCATAAAGGTTTCCGCGCCCTTGCGACCGGATTTCAGACCAAAGGAGATAACGCCGCAAGAGCCGTTCGGCAGATACTTTTGGGCGAGGGCGTAATAGGGGTCATCCTCTAAGCCACAGTACCGTACCCAAGCGACCTTTTCGTGATCGTGAAGGAAGCGGGCGATCTTATCGGCATTTTGGCAATGCTGCTTCATTCTAAAGGGCAGGCTTTCCAGACCTAAGTTCAGAATAAAGGCGTTTTGGGGTGCTTGCATAGCGCCAAAATCACGCATCAGTTGGGCAGTACATTTGGTAATAAATGCGCCCTTGCCGAAGCGCTCTGTATAGACAATGCCGTGGTAGCTGTCGTCCGGGGTGCAAAGACCGGGGAACTTTTCTGCGTGGGCTGTCCAGTCAAAATTGCCGCTGTCTACAATGCAGCCACCCAAAACGGCGGCGTGTCCGTCCATATATTTGGTTGTGGAGTGGACTACAATGTCCGCACCGAAATCAAAGGGACGGCAGTTGATGGGGGTGGCAAAGGTGTTATCCACAATGAGAGGCACGCCGTGGGCGTGGGCGCATTTTGCAAATTTCTCAATATCCAAAACGGCAAGGGCGGGATTTGCAATGGTCTCACCGAAAACTGCCTTGGTATTTTCCCGGAAAGCGGCGTTAAGCTCCTCCTCGGTGCAGTCGGGGCTGACAAAGGTAAAGGAAATGCCCATTTTTTTCATCGTTACGGAGAACAGATTAAAGCTGCCGCCGTAGATAGCAGAGCTGGCGATAACGTGGTCGCCGCAGCTGGCAATATTAAAAATGGAATAGAAGGTAGCTGCCTGCCCGGAGCTGGTGAGCATTGCCGCCACACCGCCCTCTAAGGCGCAGATTTTAGCGGCAACGTGGTCGCAGGTGGGGTTTTGCAGGCGGGAGTAAAAATAGCCCTCTGCCTCCAAATCGAACAGCTTACCCATATCCTCAGAGGTACTGTACTTAAAGGTAGTGCTTTGGATAATGGGGACTTGCCGGGGCTCGCCGTTACCGGGGGTATAGCCGGCTTGGATACACAGGGTTTCGGGACGCAGTTCCATAAAAATTCACCTCAAAAAAAGATGTGTCTATTGTAGCGTTTTTTTCTGTAATTGTCAATGAATTCAGCCCATCAGCACATCAGAAATCAGCATTACGCAGAAGCCAACCAGCAGGGCATAGGTCGCGCCGCGCTCACTGCCGTGGGCGTGGGTTTCGGGAATCATCTCATCGCTGATAACATAGAGCATTGTACCGCCGGCAAAAGCCAGGGCGAAGGGGAGTATTGCCGTTGCTACACTGACGGCTAAGTAACCTAATAAGCAGCCGATAATTTCCACGACACCTGTCAGCGCGGCGCAGATGAAGGTCTTTTTGGGCGTTACCCCAGCGGCCAGCATAGGTCCAATGATGACCATACCCTCGGGGATGTTCTGCAGGGCAATACCGCCTGCAATCAGAAGGGCTTGAGAATTGTTGTCTGAGCCGAAGCCTACGCCTGCGGCGATGCCTTCCGGCAGGTTGTGAATGGCAATGGCGGCTACGAACAATAGTACCTTGCTTAAATTGGCGTTATTGTGGGATTCTATATCCTGCCCTACCATTTTGTGCAGGTGGGGAACGATTTTGTCAATGAGATTTAAGCAGAAAGCGCCGGCAAAAATGCCTGCCACAGTGATAAGGATGCCAAAGCTGCCGCCGTATTCCAGCGAGGGCAAAATAAGACCCAGCACCGCCGCCGCCAGCATAACGCCTGCGGCAAAGGACAAAACAATATGGGAAAATTTGTGGGATTGCTTCTTAAACAAAAAGCCGATAATTGCGCCGAATACCGTAGCGCCGCCTACACCCAAGGCAGTAAGTAATACAAGCTCCATAAAATCAATCCTTTCTTAAAGGAAAAAGTCCCGGCAAACCGGGACTTTTCGGCTTAGTTTTCGGAAAAGTCTTCCTTGCCAACGCCGCAAAGGGGGCATACAAAATCTTCAGGCAGTTCCTCGAACTTGGTGCCGGGCTCGATGCCGTTATCGGGATCGCCCATTTCTTCGTTGTAGACCCAGCCGCATACATCGCATACATATTCCATAGTTTTTACCTCCGGTATAGTGTTCCCTTTCGGGAAGTTTTTATTTATCAAACAGGGGACGCGCCACCCGTTTATAAAGCAAAAGGGTAAGGACAGAAACGGATATGCCCTTAATGAAATTCAGCGGAACAACCGCAAAAAGCACAAGAGTATCAAGGGTTGTGATATTGCTGTTAATCGTAGTTCCCATTCCTACGATGGCAGTGATGGGAAGCCCGTACAGCTCTGCAAACTTGGGGATAAGATAAATGCCATTAAACAGGCTGCCGAAAACAGTGAGTACGATTGTGCCCAATAACAGCCCCAAAATGGCACTTTTTCGGGTCTTTTTCGTGTGATATAGAACAGCGGCGGGGAGTACCAGACTGCATCCCACGGCAAAATTGGCAAAGTCGCCGACAAAGGCGGTGCTTGTGCCTTTCAGGCAGAGCTTTAGCAGAATTTTCACGGCTTCGCAGGCTACCGTTGCCGACGGTCCTAAATAAAAGCCGCAAAGCATCACCGGCACTTCCGAAAAGTCCAGCTTGTAAAAGCCGGGCGCTAAAAAAGGAAGGGGAAAGTCAAAAATGTGCAAAATCGAGGCGATCGCGCCGCAAATGGCAATCAGACACAGCCGGCGGGTAGGGGAGACAGACCGCAGAGGCAGCTTCCTCTCGCAAAGCTTTGCCAAAAGGGTCAGCGCGATGGCAATCCCGACGCAGATAAGCACAAACAGCAGATTTTCTCCGATTTGGTGGATTAGCTCTCTCAAAGTAAACATTCCTTTCAAAAATAATGCGCCCAAGAGCACACACTCAGGGCGCAGTCATCTCGCAGGAATGCCCAAAGTGCTTCTTTCATCCAGACTGTACTGTCGGTATCGGAATTGCACCGATTCTGCGCCCTTGCGCTCGCGGACTTTACCGCCGGTCGGGAATTTCACCCTGCCCTGAAACCTTTGATATGTGAACAGTAGCATATTTACTACTGCTTGTCAAGTAAAATCAGCAGATGCAGTAGGGATTGTAGGGGCGGCGTTTCGCCTGCGGGCGGCTAATAGCCGCCCCTACGATGCCTGAATAGGAGATTGCCACGACCCTTACGGGTCTCGCAATGACAACTGAAATTAGAAATTGTCAATTTTCAATTCCTGTGGTAGAATGTCTTTATTCGGCAGCATTTTTCAAAAGACCCTGGATGGCGCCGTTGGGCGCGGTGTCGGTGATGTCGCCGCCGATAACCTGGTTTTTGTAAATGAGGAGCGTGGCATAAACCGGCGAGGTGGAATTGGGGTAGTTGGTAACCTTGTAGACATAGGGCATAACGGTTTTTCCCGCAAAGGAGGTCAGGTCGAAGCCCTGTGCCTTTTGCAGCTCGTTATAGCGGTCATAGACCTCGGTGGTTTTGGTGGGGATGCGTACCTGACCGGACTCTGTG
>JAZRKY010000156.1:0-4254 GCA_045646585.1 Faecousia sp.
AGAGATGTGCGGGAGTATGATTTGACGGCTCTGCGGGATAATATCGCTATGGTTCTGCAAAAGAACGAGCTGTTCTCCGGCACCATTAAAGACAATCTCCGTTGGGGCAACCCCAACGCCACCGACGAGGAGATGGAACACGCCTGCCGCCTGGCCTGCGCCCACGATTTTATCGTTTCCTTCCCCGATGGCTATGATACCCACATTGAGCAGGGCGGCAAAAACGTCTCCGGCGGACAAAAGCAGCGGCTTTGTATTGCCAGAGCTTTGCTGAAAAAGCCCAAAATCCTTATTTTGGACGACTCCACCTCTGCGGTGGATACCCGCACCGATTCTCTCATTCGGGAAGCCTTCCGCAACGAAATTCCCGGCACTACCAAGCTGATTATTGCCCAGCGGATTGCATCCGTCCAGGATGCGGATATGATTGTTATTTTGGATAACGGTCAGATCAGCGCCGTAGGCACCCACGACGAACTGATGAAATCTTCCACCATCTATCAGGAAGTTTTCTATTCTCAGCAAAAAGGAGGTCTTGAGTAATGCCCCCTCCACGCCCGATGGGCTTTGGTAAAAAGGCCAAAGACCCCAAAAAGACATTTATCCGATTGGTAAGCTACCTGAAGCATTATTGGTTTACCCTGTTGCTGGTTGGCGTCTGTATCGTAGCCGTGGCTTTCACCCAATCCCGCAGCGCCACCGCCTTAGGTAAAATTGTAGACGATTTTATTTTGCCTATGGTCGAATCCGGCTCTGCAGACTTTGCCCCCCTTTGGAAGTTCCTTATCACGCTGATGCTTATTTTTGCAGCAGGTCTTATCGGCAGCTTCCTGCAAAGCTACTTGATGGTAGGTGTAACCCAAGGTATCCAAAAAACCATTCGGGATGAGATGTTTGCAAAAATGCAGACCCTTCCCATCCGTTATTTCGACACCAATATTGCCGGCAACATTATGAGCCGGTACACCGGCGATGTGGACACCCTGCGGCAGATGATTTCCCAATCCATCCCTCAGGCAGTATCTTCTGTCATTACCTTGGTTGTCCTTTTCATTACGATGCTGTACACCTCTTGGCTGCTGACCATCGTGTCTATGATTACCATTGTAGGCGTGTTTTTCGTAACCAAGACCCTGGCAGGCAAAGCCGGCAAGTTCTTTATGGGTCAGCAGCAGTCCTTGGGTAAGGTCAACGGCTACATTGAGGAAATGATTACCGGGCAGAAAATCGTCAAGGTCTTTAACCACGAGGAAGTCTGCAAAAAGGAATTTGACGAGCTGAACAACACCCTTTGCGAAAACGCCTTTTCTGCCGGAAAGTTTACCAATATGATGGGTCCCATCAATAATAACCTTGGCTATGTGCAGTTTTCCATTTTGGCAATCGTAGGCGGCTTTATTGTAGTTGCCTCCGGCGGCAATTTGCTGAGCTTAGGCTCCCTTATGGCGTTTATGACCCTGTCCAGAAGCTTTAACCAGCCTATCAACAACATTTCCCAGCAGTTTAATTCCATTATTATGGCCCTTGCCGGCGCAGAACGGATTTTCGAGCTGATGGACGAAGATCCGGAAGCCGACGATGGCTATGTAACTCTGGTCAATGCAAAAATTCTCGACGATGGCACAATCGAAGAATGCGCTGAGCGCACCGGCCATTGGGCTTGGAAGCATCCCCATCAGGCAGACGGCACCGTAACCTACACAGAGCTGAAGGGCGACATTGTAATGGATATGGTGGACTTTGCTTATGTGCCGGAAAAGCAGGTGCTCTACGATGTATCACTGTACGCCCATCCCGGCGAGAAAATCGCCTTTGTTGGCGCTACCGGCGCAGGCAAAACCACCATTACAAACCTCATCAACCGTTTCTATGACATCGCCGACGGCAAAATCCGCTATGACGGCATCAACATCAATAAAATCAGAAAATCCGACCTGCGGCGCAGCTTAGGCATTGTTCTGCAGGAGACCAACCTGTTTACCGGCTCTGTGATGGATAATATCCGTTACGGCAAGCTGGATGCCACCGACGAGGAGTGCATCCAGGCGGCGAAGCTGGCAAACGCCCACGATTTTATTACCCGTCTCCCCGACGGCTATGATACCCAGCTTACCGGCAACGGCGCAAGCCTTTCCCAAGGTCAGCGGCAGCTGATTGCCATTGCCCGGGCGGCGGTAGCCGATCCCCCGGTTATGATTTTGGACGAAGCCACCTCTTCCATCGACACCCGCACGGAAGCCTTGGTGCAAAAGGGTATGGATGCGCTGATGAAAAACCGCACCACCTTTGTAATTGCCCACCGGCTGAGCACTGTGCAAAACGCCGACTGTATTATGGTACTTGACCACGGTCATATTATCGAGCGAGGCTCTCACGAGGACCTGATAGCGCAAAAGGGCACTTACTATCAGCTCTACACCGGCGCATTTGAGTTGGAATAACGAAAGCAAAGGCAGCATCCTATGGATGCTGCCTTATCATTATCTTGGAGGTCTGCCGCCACCGCCTGGATAGCCACCACCGCCGGGGCCTCCGCCGCTGCCCATAACCAGAGATGTCATAGTAAATGTTCCCAACGTCGTACCGCCGGAAACTGTGCCAGAGGACGCAAAGCCGTTTTCATCGGCGTTTAATGCTGTTGTGCCCACTACTACGGTATAGGTCTCATTCAGTTGAATCCCGGGAGCGGTGATGGCTGCGCTTTGGTAAGTCTTTGCCGGTGTAAAGGAAATAACCACATTCCCCTCTTTGTCGCAAACCGCGATCGATGTGCCGCCTTGCTGAGAGCTGAAGCTAAATAGCGTTGCACCTTGATTTTCAGCAGAAGAAAAGCCTTGCGCCATACCGCTGCTGCCCGTTGCTATCAGGTAACCGCCGGTAACGGTAGCCGTTCCGTCGCAATCAAAGGCGCCGTTTCCGCTATTGGTAGGTCCGCTTACCAGCACCACGCCGCCGGACATTGAAATCGGTCCGTTGGAGTCAATGCCGTCGCCGGATGCGTTGATTAAAACATAACCGCCGCTAATCTGTATCTCCCCTGTGGAAGAAGAGAACATTCCCATACCCGGTCTGCCGCCTAAGGAAGAACCGTCGTTGCCGCCTGCGGCATTGATGCCGTCATCAGAGGCGGTAATGTCCATTTTTCCGCCGGAAATGAGAATTTTACTGGCTTCCAAGCCCTCATAGCTTTTTGTAACCGTAATTACGCCATCGGTTATCTCTAAATCGGTATCTGCGTGGATGCCGTCATCCCCGCTTGTCAGGTGTAATGCCCCGCCGCTGATTACAATGGTGTTATTGGAGTGAACGCAATCATCCTTAGAATTTACCGTGTAGCTTCCACCGCTAATCAAAACATCCGAGCCGGCTTTCATTCCCTTGCCGGTAGTGGTCTCAATATGAATGGTGGGGGTATCGCATTTGACTACCGTATATGCCTGAATACCGTCGGTGCCGGAGATGATGTTCACCGAACCGTCTTTTATATACACATAGCCCCGGTCAGAATCGGTATCGTTATCCGAACGGATGCCGTCTGTGCCTGCCGTAAGGTTCAGGGTGCAATCTGTAATTTTTACGCAGTCCTTGCCGGAGAGCGCCACATTGGGGGCAGTTACCGTAAGTGTACACCCCGCAATCACCAAATCATCCTTGCTGACAATGCCGTGCTTATAGGCGCTTTTTACCGTCAGCGTTCCTGCGCCGTTAATCGCCAGGTCTGCACGGCTGAAAATTGCGCCGTCCACGCTATTGTCCGTATAAGCTGCCCCATAAGCAGAGCCGTCAGAAACCGCATTTTCTCCCACCAAGGTCAAAAACACCTTGTCGGCGGATTTTATATAGATAGCAGGACCGTCGGTGGCTGTAATATTGGCATTTTCCAAAATGAGCTGTACCTTATTCTCTCCGGCATCAATCACCACCGTCTGGGAGAAGCTGCCGCTTATGCGATAGGTGCCGGCCTTGGTGATGGTTTTGCCGGGTGTCAGGTCTTGGGCGGTGGCAGCATCCGAGGACAGCTCCCAGTCCGTAAAGGAAAAGTCCATTTCCGAAACATCCGCCCGGTCAGCAGTATCTGTTGTTTCTCCGCTTTGGCTGTTAGTCCCTCCGCAGGAACTAAAGCAAATCGCAACTATCGAAATTAGCACGATTGCCGCAAGCAGCCCGATTAACCATTTTTTCAAAGCGCTTCGCTCCCCTCTGCCGCTTCGCCGATGGCAATTTCCAAGTTGCCGTTACGAACAAGTCGGAGGC
>JAZRKY010000157.1:0-2999 GCA_045646585.1 Faecousia sp.
ATTCGCAAAAAAGCCTTGTTTTTTCCACAGATATGTGGTAAAATTTACGGTGTATAGGTATGCCTATTTTTAGGATTTTTACGGCGAATCGTTTATAGAGAAAGGAGCCGATTTTATGTATTCATCTGCCTATGTTTGGGCGAAGGTTCTCCATTATTTGGAGGAGCGACTGAGCAGCACCATCATTTCCGGCTGGTTTGACGATACCGAGGTTGTGGAACTGACAGGAGAGCATTTGGTTATCCACACCCCCTCTGAGTTTCACCGGGATATGATTGAGAAAAAGACCTCCGATTTAATTAACGCTGCCCTGCGGGAGATTTTCGACTCCAATGCTACCTTGCTTGTTTTGGGCGATCAGGAGCTGGAGAGCTACAAGGAAAAAGAAAAAGGTGTTCCCCAAATCGCCTTTAATCCCCAGTTTTCCTTTGAAAATTTCGTGGTTGGTCCTTCCAACCGCTTTGCCCACAGCGCCGCAAAGGCAGTAACCAACACCCCCGGTCAGGTTTATAACCCCCTGTTTATTTACGGTCCTGCCGGTGTGGGTAAGACCCACCTGCTGTATGCCATTGCAAACGGCATCCGCAAAATTTCTCCCAACGCCAACATCGTTTATATCAAAGGCGACCAATTTACCAATGAGCTGATTGCCGCCATCGGCAGCGGTAAAAATATTGAGTTCCGCAATAAGTACCGGGAAGCAGATCTGTTCCTCATTGATGACATTCAATTTATTGCCGGTAAGGAATCCACCCAGGAGGAATTTTTCCATACCTTCAATAAGCTCTACGAGGAGCATAAGCAGATCGTTATGACCTCTGACCGAAAGCCCAGTGATATGCTGACCTTAGAGGACAGACTCAAAACCCGTTTTGAATGGGGCTTAATTGCCGACATTCAGCCGCCGGACTATGAGACCCGTATGGCGATTATCAAAAATAAGGCCATTTCCTTGGGACTTGAGCTGCCCGACGATGTTTGCGACTATATTGCCGTAAATGTTACCACCAATGTCCGGCAGATTGAAGGCACAGTCAAAAAAATTATGGCATATCGGGACTTAAACAATATGCCCTTGGATCTTCCCAATGTATCCCGGGCTATCAGCGATATGTTTAAGAGCGAAGGCAGCTCTCTACCTACCCCCAATCTGATTATCAGCCAGGTTTGCAAGTTCTACTCCATTGACGAGGCAGTTCTTCGGGGCAACCAGAGAACAAAGACCGTCGCTGAAGCCCGGCATATTGCGGTGTATCTCATTCGCAAGCTGACGAACCTCTCCCTTCCCGCCATCGGCACAGAGCTTGGCAAGGATCACACCACTATTCTTTACTCCGTAGAAAAAATTGAAAAGGCTCTGCAGATAGGCGATACCGCACTGCAAAATAACATCCGGGATATTACCGCAAACATCAATTCCTGCCTGTAAGTTTTTCCACAGAGGCTGTGGAATGTGGAAAGATTTTCTGTGGAAAAGTTTTTCTCCCTTTTCTTTTCACAAGCCTTGTTGAAAAGTTCTGCAAAATTTACAGGTTGCTTGTGGATAAAAAAGCCTTTATTTACAAGGTTTTTCGGGGTTTTCCCCATATATTTTCCCCTACTGCTATTATTACTACCTAAAATATCTATTTATATATTTATATATTATCATTTACAGAAATGAGGTTTTGCATATGCGTTTTACCTGTGAAAAAAGTATGCTGGTAACGGCCTTAAATATTACAAGCCGCGCCGTTGCCCCGAAAAGCGCCCTTTCTGCCCTGGAGGGTATTTTCTGCGAGGCTGCCGGAGATTTGACCTTCACCGGCTACAATATGGAAACGGCAGTTACCTACCGGGTAGAAGCGGAAATTACCGATGCCGGCAAGTGCATCTTCCCTGCCCGTCTTTTCGGTGATATTATCCGCCGTCTGCCGGAAGGTCCTGTTACTGTAGCGGTTGACGAAAATTACAAGGTTTCCGTCCGGGCAGGCTATTCTTCCTTTACCATTTCTGCGGAAAATGCCCAGGATTACCCGGAGCTGCCCGATGTCAGCGGCGGTCGGAATGTTACCCTGCCTCAAAGCAACCTGAAAGAGCTGATTTCCAGCACTATTTTTGCGGTTTCTGAGAATCAGGGTCGTCCTATTCATACCGGCGTAAAATTCGAGGTAGAAAAGGACAAGGTTTCTGCGGTGGCCGTTGACGGCTTCCGTCTTGCCCGCCGTACCTTCCCTATCGAGGCGGAAACAGAAGTTTCCTTTGTTGTGCCTGCCCAGGGTCTTAAGGAAGTAGAAAAAATCCTTGCCGATAACGATGACGAGGTCTCCTTCACTTTAGGCAGTAAGCACATTTTGTTCCACTTGGGCGATGCAACCCTTATCTGCCGCCTGCTGGAAGGTGATTTCCTGGATTGGCGGAAGGTTGTACCTACCAACAGCCCCATTCAGCTGACCGCCAATGTGGCAGACCTTTCTTCTGCTATTGAGCGCGTGGGTCTGATTGTTTCTGAAAAGTATAAGAGCCCTGTTCGCTGCATTTTCTCCGAGCAGGTACTGCAGCTGCGTACCAATACCACCATCGGCGCAGCCGAGGATCGCTGCGCCATCGCCGGCGACGGCAAGGATTTGGAGATTGGTTTCAATGTCCGCTATCTTGCCGATGCTTTGCGGGTCATCCCCAGCGAAGAGGTGGTTTTGGAGCTGACCAACAGCCTCAGTCCCATTGTCTTTACCTCCGCAGAAGAAAAGTACGATTTTGCTTATATGGTTCTGCCTGTCAGAATTAAGAATTGAGTGAAAATATGAAAGTAACCGTTAAGAAAAAAGAAAATCATATCCCGGTTATTATCGGAACAGAGTTTATTAAGCTGGAAGCGGCGCTGAAATTTGCCGACGGCGTGGAATCCGGCGGTATGGCGAAAACCGTTATCCAGAGCGAGGACGTTTTGGTAAACGGCGAAGTTTGCACAATGCGTGGCAAAAAGCTCTATCCCGGCGATGTATTTACCTTTGATGGGC
>JAZRKY010000158.1:0-4590 GCA_045646585.1 Faecousia sp.
CGGGAATCGAACCCATGTTACCGCCGTGAAAGGGCGGTGTCTTAACCGCTTGACCAACGGGCCTGGTAGCGGCGACCTGACTTGAACAGGTGACAGACCGGGTATGAACCGGGTACTCTACCAACTGAGTTACGCCGCCGTAGGTTGCTCCAAACAGCTTTCTTATTATATGCAGAAGACGGCGATTTGTCAAGAGAAAATGTTGGTATTTTTTCCGATTTTTTTGGAAACCATTTGTTTAAGTCATAATGGAGGTGCTTCTTTTGAAAATTTGGAAAAATGTACTGCTCTTTCTCTTGGGCGGGGCGGGGTATGTCTGCCTTGAGCTTTTGTGGCGCGGTTGGAGCCACATTTCTATGTTTTTTGCCGGAGGAACCTGCTTTTTGCTGTTAGGCGGCCTGGAAAATGCAAAACCCCGGCTGCCTTGGCCCTTGCGGGCGTTGGCGGGAGCCGGGGTGATTACAATGGTGGAGCTGCTGTATGGGCTGCTGTTTAACCGCAGCTACAGCGTATGGGATTACAGAACGATGCCCTTTAATTTTCACGGGCAGGTCTGTTTGCCGTTTTTCATTATATGGATTCCCATTAGTTTAGGTGGGATGCTGCTGTACCGTATGTCTGACGGCGCATTCAGCCGATGGAATCCGTGGCGGCGGTAAGCTGCCGGGCAATGGCGCGCATCCGCACCGAATCCACCTTTACAACTTCCCGGTCGTAGGTTATAAGACCGTTGATTTCGTCCTCCACATCAGAGATTTGGGTAAGAATGGCGCCGCAAAGCCCCTTGGGGATGTTGGCTAAAATGCGATCCCGATAGACTTCGCTTAAAGATGCCTGAAGCTCCTCGGTGGAGTGGCAGGTTTTGTAACCGTAGGACTTTTCGGGGTTAAAGATATGCCCCTCTACGGCGTAACAGTGCCCGCCAAATTCGCTGAGGACCAAGGGCTTCTTGGAAGATTTGAGCTGTCCCCAGGGTCCAAAATAGATGTGCCGGCTGTCAATGTCGGTTTCTTTGCGGCGGAACCAGCCGGAGGTGGCGTCGATAAACCGGGTATCGTCTAAGTCTTTGAGGTAGTGGTAGAGGCTGTCACTGTTGAACTGCCCCCAGCCCTCGTTAAAAATCGTCCAATAGACAATACAGGGGTGGTTTTTCAGTTGGTTTACAGTGGCTGCCATACCGGCAAGAAACGCCTTGCGGGTTTCCAGGTCTTTGTGCATATTGCGGTCGTTGCTTTTTTGCTTACCGACGGTGGGCAGCACAGTGTCCCGCAGATAGGAATAATCACCGTTGTTGACCATATCCTGGAAAACCAGCATACCCATCTTGTCGCAGGCGTAGTAGAAAACCTCGGGCTCTACTTTAATATGCTTTCGCAGGGTGTTAAAGCCCATATCCTTTGCGGTAATAATGTCCCGGGCATAGCAGGTGGGGTCGGCGGGGGTAAAAAGACCGTCGCTCCAGTAGCCCTGATCCAAAAGCCCGTGGAAGAAATAGGGCTTGCCGTTAAGACAAAGGCGGGGAATGCCGCCGATGACCTTGGTTTCCAAGGTGCGCAGAGCGAAATAGCTTTCTACCCGGTCGGTGTCGGTTTCTACGGTAAATTCATAGAGGTAGGGATCCTCCGGCGACCAAAGCCGGGGGTTTTCCGGGGAAATGATTGCTACGCCCCGGTCTAAGGGGTGGATTTCCGAGCCCTCCGGGGTTTTTACGGTGATGACACCGCTAATGGCATTTTCTACAGTAATGCGGACGGCTGCACCCTCGCAGCGGATGTCCAGCCCGGTAATATAGCTTTCAGGTACGCTTTCCAGCCAAACGGTCTGCCAAATGCCGGAGACCGGGGTGTACCACATACCGCCCCGGGAAAGGGATTGCTTGCCGTAGGGGAGGGTGGGGTCGTTCAGGTTATCCTGCACGCGGATTACAAGTTCGTTTTCCGCTTCCAGATAATCGGTAATATCGGCGGAAAAGGCTTCGTAGCCGCCAATGTGGGAGCAGACCTTTCTTTGGTTTACATAGACATCTGCGATTTGGTCGGCGGCGCCGATGTGCAGAAGAACTCTGTCTTTCTGGAAGTTCTCCGGGAGGGAGAAATGGGTGCGGTAAAACAAATACCTGCCCGGGCGGATTTCAATTTCCAAGCCGGAGAGAAGGCTCTCGGGGCAGAAGGGAACAAGGATTGTCTTATCGTAGCTTTCCGGCAGACGGGCGGATTTGCGGACACAAAAATCCCAAGTGCCGTTTAAGTTCAAAAAGCTGTTGCGGCGCATTTGTGGGCGGGGGTAAATATTCCAGGGGGTGCGGCCGCTTTCCTTCAGCGCCAGACCCTCAGAGGTGTATAATTTTTCTAACATCAGGTGTCTCCTTGTGCAGCTTTGTGTACGATATTATGCTATCAGCAGATGGGAAAAAAGTCAATGCGGGAAAAGTGAAGAAAGGGGAAATTGATGGAATTTTGTTGGATACAGTAGAAATGCAGGAGCGATTTGCTCCTGCATTTTTTATAGACCGTATAGGACGATTCCCAGCACAGCGGCAAAGACAATCAGCGTAATTGGCGAGATGGCTTTTTTGCGCAGCTTGCTGTAAAGGAAGGTGATGCCGATTAAAAGGACAAGCAGCACCGCAGAAATAATATCTATGTTAAATTCAATGGGAAGTCCTGTGAGGATTTCCAGCGCCAAGGAGACGCCGGTTGCCAAAATGATGCCGATGACACAGGGCTTTATGCCATTCATAACAGCGCGGACAGATGGGTGCTGGATGGCTTTTTTGAAAAGCCGTGCGATTAGCTGGATAATGATAAAAGCGGGGAGCACAACACCCAATGTAGCCACAGCTGCGCCCAAAACACCGGCTTGGGATGCGCCGACATAGGTGGCGGAATTGACCATAATGGGACCGGGGGTGGATTCAGAAATGGCTAAGATATTAGCAAACATCTCTTCTGTCATCCAGCCCTGGGTGAGGACAGCCTGGCGAATCAGCGGGATTGCGCCGTAAGCGCCGCCAAAGGTGAAAAGACCGATTTTGAAGAACTCCCAAAACAAAGAAAGGATAATCATTTGGCACTCTCCTTTCTTTTATGTCCGTACAGGAGAAAGCCTGCAAGTCCTGCTGCCACAATCAGCCATATGGAAGAAATGGAAATGCGGAAAATGGAAATGCAGAAGGAAAGGGTGAAAAATACCAGGATAAAAAGCAGGGAAACGGTTTTCTTTTCGTTGCCGTTCAGCAGCTTTTTTGCCATTTTTGCGCCTGCCCGGAAAATCAGCAGGGAAACGGCCACCCGAATACCCCGGAAGGCGTTGGCAATCAGGGGATAGGTCAAAAAGCTTTCAAAAAAGAAAGAGATTGCCAGCAAAATGATAAAAGAGGGCAAGACCATTCCCAAGGTGGCGGCAACTGCGCCGGGTAGACCTGCCATTTTGTTGCCGGTGTAGGTAGAGCAGTTAATGGAAATGGGACCGGGGGTGGATTCGGCAATTACGGTCAAATCCGAAAATTCCTCGGCGGTGAGCCACTTTTTCTGCTCCACACAGGTGTGATCCAGCAGGGCAATCATAGCATAACCGCCGCCAAAGGTAAACGCGCCGATTTTGGCAAAGGTGAGAAATAGCTCCAATAATAGCGGCATAAAAACCTCCAAAAAGCAAGATAGGTTAAGTATAACGGCAAAAATAGCGAAAGTAAAGCATAAATGCGGATTTTCGGTTGCTATTGTTGCCAAGGGCGTGTATAATTTAAGCATCCTAAGGAGAAAGGGGGCGGTGGTATGAAAAGAATGGTGTGCATTTTGGTTTGCCTTTTGGCGCTTACGGCTTGTGTTTCCCAAGAAATCCCGGAAACCACCGCGCCGGAAACGACGGCTCCCACAGCTCAGCAGGAGCATTCCAAGCTGTATATTAAGGGACTATCGGTGGAGGATGTAATCCGCTATTTTAATGAGGTGGCGTTGGATGCGGAATTTTCCAATGGGGGAGACCCCAGCAAATTGCAGAAGTGGAATGCGCCTATCTATTATATTGTGGATGGCGCTTGCAGCGAAAAGGATCGGCAGGTCTTAACGGAATTTGCGCAGTGGCTCAATACCATTGAGGGCTTTCCCGGTATTTCCGAGACTGCCGATTGGGGTCAGGCGAATATGAAAATATACTTCCGCGACAGGGTGGGGTTTGAGAGCCTGATGGGGTCGCAATTTGCCGGAAACGATGGTGGCGTTACCTTTTGGTATCAGGATAACGCTATATACGATGCAAAAATTGGTTACAGAACGGATATCGGGCAAACGGTGCGAAATTCCGTGATTTTAGAGGAGATTTATAACGGTTTGGGTCCTGTGCAGGATACCGCCTTGCGGGAGGACAGTATTATCTATGCAGGCTATTCCACGCCCCAGTGCTTAACGGAAATAGATGAGCTGATTCTCAAGCTCCTGTACCATCCCAAAATGCTCTGCGGAATGAACAAAGAGGAGTGCGAAGCCATAATACGGGAATTATATCATTAAAGGGTCTGTTGCAAAATGGTGCAACAGACCCTTTTATTATTGTTTTGGAGGACATTTCAAATCATCGGTGGCGGGGTTA
>JAZRKY010000159.1:0-10253 GCA_045646585.1 Faecousia sp.
CGGTAGATGCCATCCGCGCCCTGCCGCTGACTGACGAAGAAAAGGAACTCATCTTTCACAAAAACGCAGAGAAATTGCTGCATATTTAATTCCTTAGCATAAGGGTCGTCGTAGGCGCCGACCCCTACCATTTATAATTTGTCATTTGTAATTTATAATTAAAAAGCCTTCCCGATGGGGAAGGCTTTTTTTATAACACTCTTGTCCACTCGGTAAGTAAGAAGCCGGGAATCAGCCAAATGGCTTGATACAGCAAAATGTTCAGCGGCGACAGCAGCGCTGTCTGACCCAAAAATGCCAAAACCGCCACTGCGCCCAAACCCAGCGCGCCGCCTAAAATATGCACGATTATACCCAGCACCACCGCATTGTGCAGCGCCCGGGCGCCGGTAATGGCATAGCCGAAGGCGGAAAGTGTGGGTCGCACGCACAGGGCAAGCACCCGATCTTCTTCATCCACAGAAATACTGCGCAAACGCTGGCGCTCTTCCTCAGAGGGTCTGTGGATTTTCTTGGGATGAATACGGAACTTCTTTTGCATAAAGTTGCCGGAGAGCATCAGGTCATCGGAAATCAGCACAGGCTTCAGTCCCGGGCAGCGGCACAGTACCGAAAGACCGTGAGCAACGGGGCGAACGCGCTCATAATTGACCGCCAGCAAGCAGGAGAACTTTCCGTCCACCGCCACGCCGATGCCGCCGGGCATTTTAATATCCTCGGGGACATTTACATTCATTGCCTTCAGCATAGGCAGTGTGCCGACCAATACCACGCAGCCGTCAACGCCGCCGCCAATGCCGCCGGCGTAGGTTTTGAAGCTATCCACCGGGAAATTTTCCACATAGTAGCTGCTCTTCAGCTCTGCAAACAAAGGCGCTAAGCTGCCATCCTCCCGCTTTGCCACTGCGGCGGCATAGCCTACCACCGTAGCCGGGGCAAAGCTTCCGTAGAATTTTACGCCGTTGAGCTTTACCGTGCCATCGGGGAAAATATCCTTATGGGTAAGCGGAAAATACGCCTTTTTAGAAAGACCCTTCACGCCCCGCCAGCCACAAAGCACAACACCCAGCTTATACAGCTTCCGTTCCAGCTGCCGGGCGGCTCTGGTCAGCGTAATAAACATGGTAGCAGGCATTGCTGCCAGCAATGCGGTGGCAAAAATCTGCACACCCATATCTGCGCCGTTCATCAAGCCAATCACCGTTGCCACAACCGCAGATGCCACAAATGCGCCAAGGCAGTACCAGCCCAAAATCTTTTCCGGGGCATCCTCCTTGCCGTAGGTGTTCATAAAGTCATCCACATCGCCATCGCAGCGCACAAGACCCTGCATACCGTCGGCATAGTCTTTCTTTTCGCCGATACCTGCCAGCACCTTTGCCGTACGCATTGTATCGGTGCGACAAGTCTCCGTGGTTCTCTGGAAATAAGTACCCCAAAGGGACATAAAGACCTGCACGCAAAATACCGTACTGCAAGGCACACGCAAATTCATAAGGCAGAACCAGCCATCAATACAGCAGGCAATAAAGGTAAAAGCAAGGAGTGTATTGGGTCTAAACCGCAGCTTACCCAGCAAAAACAGACCGTCAATTAACTGGAAAGCGCCCAAAAGGGCAGAAATCAGCATCAAAAGGAACTGCCCGAAAATCACCAGCCGCAACCTCTCTGCCGGCACATAGCCCATCGCATACAAAACCGTAACGCCAATGGACAATACCGCTACCACGAAGCTCAGCAGCATTACCGTTTGGATTTTGGCAATTCCCAGCTCCCGCAGGGCATAATACTGGCGCTCAGGTCCTTCTACAATCTTTCTGCGCATAATTTGGAAGGGTGTGCGCAGAGTTTTGGGGGCTTGGGGCTTTTCCTTGGTTTCGAGACTTACCGTATCCTCCAGGTTTTTCGCCTTAACCTGAGGAATTTCCCGGGTTTCCTCTGCCACAGGCGTAAATGCCCGGGTTTCTTCCTCTACAGGGGCAAACCGCTGGGTTTTCTCCTGAGAAGACACCTGCTCCTGGCTTGCCTGGACAATATCCTCAAGGGGAATGGTATCTTCCATTTTCTTTTCCCTTGAAAATTTCTCCTGGGCAGGCTTTTCACTAAATTCCCGGATAATGTCATCCAAATCCAAACTCAGCTTATCTTTTTCTGCCATAAATTTACCTCCTTTGCCGTACAGCCTCGTACAGCAGGATAGATGCGGCAACCGACGCATTGAGGGATGTGATTTTTCCCTTCATAGGAATATTTACAGTTACATCACAGTTTTTCTGCACCAAACGGCTCATTCCCTCACCCTCAGAGCCAACGACGATGGCCGCAGGTCCTGTTAAATCCGCTTCGTACATAGGGATAGAGCCCTCGGCGGCTGTGCCAAAAACCCAAACGCCCTTTTCCTTCAGCTCCTCGATGGTGGCGTTAAGATTGGTAACCCGCGCCACCTTCATATGCTCCACCGCGCCGGCGGAAGCCTTGGCAACCACAGCCGTCAAGCCCACGCTGCGGCGCTTGGGAATAATCACGCCGTGAGCGCCGGCACATTCGGCAGTACGGATTATGGCGCCTAAATTATGGGGGTCGGTCAGCTCATCGCAAAGGATAATGAGGGCATTTTCGCCCCGGTCTGCCGCCTCCTGCAAAATATCGTCTACGGTAAAGTACTCCCGTGCCGCCGCCAAAGCGATAACACCCTGATGGGCGCGGGTGGTACTCATCATATCCAGCTTCCGCCGATCTACCGGCACAACCACCGCGCCGGCTTCCTTGGCTTCAGCTGCCAGCCGCTGAAGCGCCCGGTCAGTCTCGCCGGCGGCAATAAACACCTTATCAATGGTTCTGCCGCTGCGCAGCGCCTCGGTCAGGGCATTACGACCCTCTAACTGACCTTCTACCTCCTGAACAGGCATAAACTCTCTTTTATTTCCTCTATCGGTTCTCATAAAGATCCCCCTTGGCATACTTTCTTTTATTGTAACAGAATTTCTGCCGCCGGACAACACAAATTTTCAGCTTTTTCTAAAAAATTATTCGTTCACAGAAAATTTACCCCAAAAACCTTTCTCATTTCATTGCGTAACGGCGGTTTTTGTGGTAAAATACCATCAAATGCACAATTTGAAAGGAGTAACTGTTCCTATGGAGCAAAACGATAAACGCCCCCCGGAGCAGGACGGCAAGCGACCCAAAAGCAAGCTGCCGCTTCTGCTGCTGTCTGTGGTGGTCATTTTGGTCATCAGCATGATTGCCAGTATGGTCTCCGACAGCCAGTATACCAAAACCACTTTTTCTGACTTTATGAACGAAGTGGAAAAGAATAACATTCAAGAGGTGGAAATCCACCACGACCGTATCCTCTATATGACCAAGGACGAGGCCGCCAAGCCTGCAAATGAACAGAAGGCCTGCTTTACAGGTCTGCCCTCCGGGGATGTGCTGCGGCTTGTGGAAGATTTGGATGCCAAGGGCATCACCGTCAGCTACACCATTTTGGAGGATAACTCCGGCATTGTGATGGTGCTTTACTATTTGGTAAGCATCGGTCTTCTGTTCGTCTTTATGAATTTCATCACCAAGCGGATGAGCAGCGGCGGCGGTATGATGGGCTCTATGGGAGCCAGCAAGGCCAAGGTCTATATGGAGAAAAAGACCGGTGTTACCTTTAAGGATGTTGCCGGTCAGGACGAGGCAAAGGAAAGCCTGCAGGAGATTATTGATTTTCTCCACAATCCCCAAAAATACACCGACATCGGCGCAAAGCTGCCTAAGGGCGCGCTGCTGGTGGGCTCTCCCGGTACAGGTAAGACTCTCCTTGCCAAGGCCGTAGCCGGTGAAGCCGGTGTCCCCTTCTTCTCCATCTCCGGCTCTGATTTTGAGGAGATGTTTGTGGGCGTGGGCGCAAGCCGTGTCCGTGATTTGTTCCAGCAGGCAACTAAGGTTGCCCCTGCCATTATCTTTATCGACGAGATTGACGCGGTGGGTCATCGCCGGGATTCCCGTTTCGGCAACAACGACCAAACCCTCAACCAGTTACTTGGCGAATTGGATGGTTTCGACTCCTCTAAGGGTATCGTCATTTTGGCAGCTACCAACCGCCCGGAAATTCTGGACAAAGCCCTGCTCCGCGCAGGTCGTTTTGACCGCCGGATTATCGTGGATAAGCCCAATTATCAAGGCAGATTGGACACCCTCAAGGTTCACACCCGGAAGATTAAGCTCTCTGAGGATGTTGACCTCAAGAAAATCGCCCAGGCAACTGCCGGCGCGGTAGGCGCGGATTTGGCAAACCTTGTCAACGAAGCAGCCCTTCGGGCTGTCCGCCACGACCGTCAGGCCGTTTCTCAGGAAGATTTGCTTGTGTCCTTTGAGGTGGTTATTGCCGGTACGGAAAAGAAAAATACCGTTCTCACCGACCAGGAAAAGAGACTGGTCGCCTACCACGAGGTAGGACACGCCTTGGTTTCTGCCTTGGAAAAGAAGGATGTGCCGGTCAGCAAGATCACCATTGTTCCTCACACCTCCGGCGCTTTGGGCTATACGATGTACCTGCCTGAAGAAGAAAAGTTCCTCTCCACCAAGGAAGAGCTGCTGACCCAAATGCGCTCCTTACTGGGCGGTCGGGCTGCCGAGGCTGTGGTATTTAACACTATGACCACCGGCGCATCCAACGACATTCAGCGGGCCACTGCCCTCGCTCGGAATATGGTAGCCACCTACGGTATGAGCGAAGAATTGGGTCTTATGGCGCCTGTAACCGTTCACAACGCCTATTTGGATGAGCAAAGCAGCTTGGATTGCTCTCAGGAGACCTACGGTATCATTGATACGGAAACCAAAAAGCTGCTGAACACCTGCTACAACGATTCCGTTCGGATTCTGAGTGAAAATCGGGAGCTGCTGGATAAGATTGCTGCGGTTCTTCTGGACAAGGAAACCATCACCGGCGAAGAAATGATGGCGATTATCAATCCCCCTGTAGAAGAAGCTCCTGTAGAGGAAATTCCCGTAGAAGAATAACAAGAAGGGTCTGTTGCGCCATTTTGCAACAGACCCTAAAATTATGCAATTGTCTACATCCTGCGGATGTAGGGGCGGTCATTGACCGCCCGCGGACGACTAATAGTCGCCCCTACATACTCTATCAAACTTCTTTCGTGTTTTGCAACAGACCCTAATTTTATTACTTTGCGATCGTTCGCTGGATGAGCTTTACAAGCTCCACCGCAGGAATTACTAAAAAAGCAAGACCCATTGCAATCGTGTACTCCAAAAGACCAATGGTAGTAAAGCCGAAGGCATTTGCCAGGAAAGGTATTTCAATGACTGCGGTAGTCAAAATTAAACTACCCAGCATCGCCAGCCACAAAATCTTATTGTGGGAGTGGAGAGCGAACACGCTCTTTCTCTGGGAGCGCAGGTTAAAGGAGTGGAAAATCTCACACATACTCATAGCAAGGAATGCCATTGTCATACCGTGTCCAGATTCCCCTAAGCCACGCAGTGTATTAAACCAGCCCTCGCCAAATTCCATAGAAGCGCCGATAAGGTATGCCACAATGGTAATCACCGTAACCAAGATACCCTGATAAACCACATCCACGCCTAAGCCGCCGGAGAAAATGCCGTCACCCGAGTTTCTGGGAGGACGGTTCATAGTATCGGGCTCTGCCTCTTCCATACCCAGTGCCAGCGCCGGGAAGCAGTCGGTAACCAAGTTAATAAACAGCAGATGCACAGGGTTTAACAGCACAAAGCCCATCAGCGTTGCGCCGAATACGCCCAGCACCTCACTCATATTGGATGCCAGCAGGAACTGGATAGCCTTGCGGATATTGTCGTAAATCCGGCGGCCTTCGCCCACCGCAGAAACGATGGTGGCAAAGTTATCGTCAGCCAGCACCATATCAGCAACATTTTTGGTAACATCTGTGCCGGTGGTACCCATACCCACGCCAATGTCGGCAGACTTAATGGAGGGGGCGTCGTTAACACCGTCGCCGGTCATAGCGGTAATATAGCCATTTGCCTTCCAAGCCCTAACAATGCGGGTCTTATGCTCAGGCTGGACACGGGCGTAAACGCCGAATTTCTTAACGAACTCACAAATATCCTCATCGGAAATGGCATCCAGCTCCGCGCCGGTGATGGCCTCAGAGGCGTCGGTAATGATGCCCAGTTCTTTGGCGATTGCCACAGCGGTGTCCTTATGGTCGCCGGTAATCATAACCGGGCGGATACCGGCAGCGCGGCACTCCTCGATGGCAGCCTTGACCTCAGGACGCACCGGGTCAATCATACCCGTAAGACCTAAGAACACCAGCTCCTGCTCCAAAAATTCAGGGCTGTTGTCTGCGGGCTTTGTATCCCACAGGCGCTGAGCCGCCGCCAGCACACGCAGCGCCTTATCAGCCATCGCTTTGTTGGATGCCATAATCTCGGCAATTTTTGCCTCGGTCATAGGCTTTGCTTCGCCGTTTTCCAAGTAGTACTTACAGCGAGCCAGAATCACATCCGGGCCGCCCTTGGTGTACTGAATAAACTTGCCATCCACTGCGTGGATAGTGGACATCATCTTACGGCCGGAGTCGAAGGGCGCTTCGTCCACACGGGGGGCGGCAGCTTCCAAGTCCTGCTTTTTCATACCCAGCTTGCAGGCGTAGTTTACAAGAGCGCACTCCGTAGGCTCACCCTCTGCCTCATCGTTTTCGTTGAGGTTTGCGTCAGAGCAAAGCGCCATAGCGGTGGCAACTAACCTTTCATCACCAAAGCACTCCACCACGGTCATCTTGTTTTGGGTCAGCGTGCCGGTTTTATCGGAGCAGATAACCTGGGTACAGCCCAGGGTTTCCACGGCGGTCAAGCGACGGATAACGGCGTTGCGCTTACTCATTTTGGTAACACCGATGGACAGAACAACAGTAACCACCGTAGCTAAGCCCTCGGGGATAGCCGCAACTGCCAAAGAGACCGCAACCATAAAGGTTTCCAAAATGGCGTTCAGGTGGAAATCACCGGCCATCAGAAGGTTGAATGCGAAAATAAAGACGCAAATACCCAGTACAATGAAAGAAAGGGTCTTGCCCAGCGCATCCAGCTTTTTCTGCAAGGGGGTCTCTTCTTCCTCGGCAGCAGCCAACGCGCCGGCAATTTTGCCCATTTCGGTGTCCATACCTGTCTCGGTGATAACCGCCTTGCCGC
The DNA here is from genome assembly GCA_045646585.1 of Faecousia sp. Taxonomy (GTDB): domain Bacteria; phylum Bacillota; class Clostridia; order Oscillospirales; family Oscillospiraceae; genus Faecousia. The sequence goes on from JAZRKY010000159.1 coordinate 7,198, forward strand.
GACCGTAAACCACAGTAGAACCCATATAGCACATATTCTTCCGGTCGCCCAGAGGCACATCGTCCTGCCCTGCGGTCAGATTCAAGGCGTCAATGAGCTTATTTACAGGAACAGACTCACCTGTCAGCGCAGCTTCTTCAATCTTTAAGCTGGCATTTTCGATGATACGACCGTCCGCCGGCACAGCATCACCGGCTTCCAATACCACAATGTCGCCGGGAACCAGCTCAGAGGAAGGAAGGGTAATCTGCTTACCGTCCCGAATGACCTTGCAGGTAGCCGCCGTCATCGTTTGCAGGGCTTCGATACCCGCCTCTGCCTTACTCTCCTGCACCACGCCCAAAATGGCGTTGAGCAGAACAACGGCGATAATGATAATAACCTCCGCCCACTCATTCTCTCCGGAAAGCATCCCGGTGAGCGCAGACACAGCCGCAGCCACCATCAAAATAATGAGCATAGGGTCTTTCAGCTGATTCAGGAAACGCTGCAAAAGAGAAGGCTTTGCCGCTTCCTTCAGCTTGTTAGGACCGTACTTCTCCAGGCGGCTATCTGCCTCTGCGGAAGAAAGGCCCTCTGTTGACACACCCAGGTTATTCATAACCTCCTGGGTAGTCAGGGTGTAGGTTTTCTGCATCCGAATAACACTCCTTATCATAAAATAAAAAAGACTTATGCACAGCGTTCCCACGGTGCATAAGTCTCATTCTTACATAAACATCCCGAGCCGAAGCTGTATTGACGAAATGTTACAGGCAGGCAAGCCCGCCCGGAATTACTCCCTTATGTTGATACTACTATAACAATTTATACCCAAAAAGTCAAGTCTTAACCGCAAGACAGCGGAATTTCTCAAGAATAGACATTTTTACCCCGTATACCTTTGTAGGGGTCGGCGCCCACGACGACCCGTTAGATAAATGTTTCGGTGTTGCAAAGCGGGGCGTCGTAGGCGCCGCCCCCTACAATTATCCGTTCTCGATTGCCTTAATCAGCTCGCCCAGCACCGGCTCAAAGGCCGCGCCGTACCAGTGATTCTGAAGTGTCCCGGTATAGCGAATGCAGGAAACGGTATAGTCAGCCGCAATTTTTGCAGCCTCGGGCGCGCTCTTGCCCCGGGTGAGGGCGCCTACAAAGGAGGATGCGTAAATATCGCCTGTGCCGTGGCAGGAGTTGGGCAGCTTAATATGCTCGTAATAGCTCCGCTTGTCCCCTTCTGCCACCAGTACGCCTGTAAAGCCCTCCCGGTAGGAAACGCCGGTAAGGACAACATTTTTGCAGCCCATCGCCTGTAGCTTTTCAATCAGTTCCTCAATATAGCTTTCGTCATAGCTCTCCCGATAGGGTGTGCCGGTGAGGAAGCAGGCCTCTGTAATGTTCGGCAGAACATAGTCCGCAGCGCCGCAAAGTCTGCCCATTTCCTTTGCATAAGTCATATCGAAAATGGGATAGAGCTTGCCGTTATCCGCCATAGCCGGGTCTACAATCAGTAAACCACCGTCGGCCAAGGTTGCTTCTTTAATGGACAGCACATAGTCCACCTGGCTGATACTTCCTAAGTAGCCGGTATAGATGTTGGAAAACTGGATATTCTCCTTTTTCCAATGGACGCAGATAGCGGGCATATCATCTGCCAAATCCCGGAAGGTAAAGCCGGTAAAGCCGGCAGTATGGGTAGAAAGCACCGCAGAGGGCAAAATTGCCGTCTCCACGCCGCAGGCAGACAGAATCGGCAGCGCCACAGTAAGAGAACACTGACCTACGCAGGAAATATCCTGAATGGTTAAAATACGCTTATAAGACATAGGGATCACCTCAAGTAAAATTTTTCCTCATTATACACCCGCTTTTTGGCGTTGTAAAGAGTTTTTTATGTGCTTTTTCGCTTTCTTCAAATAGTCGCTGTAGCGCGCCTGATTGCCATCGGGATACTTGTTGCCTAACATAATCCATTCACAGTACTCGTACAGCAAAAAGGCATCCAAAGCCTTGCGGTAATCGGCATAGGATATGCCTTTGTTTTTTACAAGATTCTCGTAATAATAGTCTATGGCAAAGGACTTATCTTCCTCCGTCATATAGAAGAAAGCGTCTTCCCTATCCTCCGTGTGGGCAATCAACCGAGCCAGCGAAGTTGGATAGGGCAGCATGCCCCCAACCTCCCAGTCGATGATGGTGGCTTTTTCCTCGGCAACCAAAATATTAAAGGGAAGTAAATCATCGTGGCACAAAGTTCTCGGTAACGATACATACTGCTCCAAAAAGAAATCGTACGCTCTTTCCAGATCCTCATCCTTTAGGTAGTTTTTTCGATTTTTTCGACTGGCGAAACTATCTGCAAAGGCTATCCCTACCCCAGGCAATTCCCGGCGCTCCCAGTAAAGCTCTTGCAAGTGGATAAGGGCATCCAGCGCCGAAACCAGCTTCTTCCGATTGCACCGCCGCAAATCCTCCCCCGGAACATAGTCCATCAGAAAATAATCTTCGCCGTCAAAGGTTGTACTGCCTAAAAAGCGGGGTGCGCCGCTAAGCTCTCTATTAAAAAAGGAAGTATATATGGAAATTTCAAACCCTTTCGCCTTTTTCAGCACATAGGTCTTTTCTTGGCTTTGCACCTTCCATACCCCGTAGGCAGAGCCATCTTCTGCATTTATAAATGGAGAAATAACGGTATCTGCCGAAACAGGAATCTCCATTTGTTGCAGTACTTGTCGAATATCCATCAGAAAACACCTTTCCTACAATGCTAACCTATTCTTGATACCAAAAAAGCACCCCTTTGGGGTCTTGGCGGTTGCTGTTTGCAAAATATTTGGGGTGCAGATTACAGCTTTTAACGCAGCCATACAAAAACCCCCTTGTGATATGTTGCAATCATATCACAAGGGGGTTTCTTTAGTCAATTACAGTTCGATAAATTGGAATTTGACAACATCAAAGCAGCTTGATTTCGTTGGCAATCATAGCCACGGTCTTTTCGTTGGTGTCAATTTTAATCGTGTTGAGTGTGTCATACATCGGTATTCTTGTTATACTTCTTTCGATTATATCCTCAA
>JAZRKY010000160.1:0-3357 GCA_045646585.1 Faecousia sp.
CGCCACCTCCTTTAAGCACGTTTCCCCCACCTCTGCCGCTGTTGGCAAGCCCCTACCGGGGGATTTGAAAAAGGCCTGCTTTGTGGACGATGTAGAGGGTCTTGACGAAAATCCCCTTGCCTGCGCCTATGCCCGCGCCCGCGGCACAGACCGTATGTGCTCCTTTGGCGACTGGGTCGCCCTTTCCGATGTTTGCGATGCTATGACCGCCAAGCTCATCGCCCGGGAGGTCTCCGACGGTGTGATTGCCCCCGGTTATACCGATGAGGCTTTGGAAATTCTGAAAACCAAGCGCAAGGGCAGCTACAATGTAGTGACCATTGACGAAAATTTTGTGCCTGCGGAAGCCGAAAACAAGCAGGTTTACGGCATCACCTTCCAGCAGGGTCGGAATAACTTTAAGATTGACCGGGAGCTGCTTGCAAACATCGTTACCGAAAACAAGGACATTCCCGAAAGCGCAAAAATCGACCTGATTGTTGCGCTCATTACCCTCAAATATACCCAGTCTAACTCCGTTTGCTATGCAGTAGACGGTCAAGCCATCGGCGTTGGCGCCGGTCAGCAGAGCCGTATCCACTGCACCCGCTTAGCCGGCAGCAAGGCAGATACTTGGTTCCTCCGTCAGCACCCAAAGACCCTCTCTCTTCCCTTCCGGGAGGATTTGGGCAGACCCAACCGGGACAATGTAATTGACGGCTATATTAACGGCAACGAGGAAGATGTCTGCGCCGACGGCATTTGGCAAAATTACTTCACCTCTCAGCCTGAAAGACTTACCGACGAAGATAAAAAGCAGTGGCTCTCCAGCCGCCAAAATGTGGCTTTAGGCTCGGATGCTTTCTTCCCCTTCAGCGATAATATTAAGCGAGCTGCCGCCTCCGGCGTCAAATACATTGCCGAACCCGGTGGCTCTATCCGGGACGATTTGGTTATTGAAGAATGTAACCGCCGGGGCATCGCTATGGCCTTTACAGGTATGCGTTTATTCCACCATTAATCCGTAAAAAAGGAGGCAGTTCTATGAAAATTCTTGTTGTGGGCGGCGGTGGACGGGAACACGCCATCATCAAGGCCCTGAAAAAGAACAAAACCATTACAGAAATTTTTGCTGCCCCCGGTAACGGTGGTATGGAAAAAGATGCAACTTGCGTAAATATCGGTGCAAAGGATATTCCTGCAATCGTAGACTTCGCCGTTAAAAACAGCATTGACTACGCCGTGGTTGCCCCGGACGACCCCCTTGTTTTAGGTGCGGTGGACGCCTTGGAAGAAAAGGGAATCCCCTGCTTCGGCCCTCGGAAAAACGCCGCTATTATTGAAGGCAGCAAGGCATTTTCCAAGGACTTAATGAAAAAATACGGCATTCCCACCGCTGCTTATGAGATTTTTACCGAACTGGATGCAGCCCTCTCTTATGTAGAAACCTGCCCCATTCCCACGGTTATTAAGGCTGACGGCTTGGCACTGGGAAAAGGCGTGATTATTGCCGCCACCCGTGAGGAAGCAATAGACGCCGTAATGGATATGATGGCAAATGCCAAGTTTGGCGCTTCCGGCTCTACGGTAGTCATTGAGGAATTTCTCACAGGTCCTGAGGTTTCCGTTCTTGCCTTTACCGACGGCAAGTGCGTAAAGCCTATGGTTTCCTCTATGGACCATAAGCGCTCCGGCGACAATGACACCGGCCTAAATACCGGCGGTATGGGTACCATCGCTCCCATCCCCTACTACACAGACGAATTCGCCGCAGAATGTATGGAGAGGTTTTTCCTGCCCTCCATTGACGCGATGAACAAAGAAGGCAGAACCTTCAAGGGCTGCCTGTATTTTGGACTAATGCTGACACCGAATGGTCCGAAAGTCATTGAATACAACTGCCGTTTTGGCGACCCGGAAACCCAGGTGGTACTGCCCCTGCTGGAAAGCGACTTGCTGACCGTTATGCGGGCAACCACCAATGGCACACTCTCCCAGACCGAGGTGCGTTTTGCAGAAAAACACGCCTGCTGTGTCATAACCGCATCTGCCGGCTACCCGGAGACTTATGAAAAGGGCTATCCCATCACCTTTACCGAGGAAGCGGAAAGATGCACCTATGTAGCCGGCGCCGCTATCAAAGACGGCGTGTTGGTTACTTCCGGCGGTCGGGTAACCGGCACAACCGCCGTAGCAGATACCTTAGAAGAAGCGATCCGCGAGGCCTACCGCCTTGCCGATGGCGTAACATTCAAAAACGCCTATCGCAGAAACGACATCGGTCAGCGGGCGCTAAAAGCAAAAAAGTGAGGAGGTAAATAATGGTATATCGGGTTTATGTAGAAAAGAAAGCCGGACAAACCCAGGAGGCCGAGAGCCTTTTGCGGGAAATTCGGGCATTTTTGCAAATTGACGGACTTACCTCTTTGCGTGTGCTGAACCGCTATGACGCAGAAAATATTGAGGAAAGCCTTTTTGCTTATGCGGTAAATACCGTATTTTCTGAGCCACAGGTGGATAATGTCAGCTATGACACGCCCCAGGGGCAAATCGTATTTGCGGTAGAGCCCCTGCCCGGTCAGTACGACCAACGGGCAGACTCCGCCGCCCAGTGTATTCAGATTATCTCCCAGGGCAACCGCCCTGTCATTCGTACCGCTAAGGTCTATGTTTTAGAAGGCAAGCTCAGCGAAACGGAAATTGCAGCTATCAAAAAGCACGTGATTAACGCCGTGGAAAGCCGGGAAGCAACGCTCCAAAAGCCGGAAACCTTGGCAAACGAATATGCCGCGCCCCAAACCGTTGCTACGGTAGAGGGCTTTACCGCTTTAGACGAAGCCGGTCTTTCTGCGTTGCTGAATAAGCTGGGTCTTGCTATGGACTTAGATGACCTTAAATTCCTGCAAAACTATTTTGCTGCCGAAGAAAAGCGAGACCCCACCATCACGGAAATTCGGGTGGTAGATACCTACTGGTCTGACCATTGCCGCCACACCACCTTCTCCACCCACTTAGAAAACATCCAAATCCACGACCCGGTGGTAGCAGAGGCCTATCTGCGCTACTTAAATGCCCGGGTGGAGGTCTACGGCGAGGAAAAAGCTGCCGCCCGTCCCCAAACCCTTATGGACATTGCCACCATCGGCGCAAAGACCCTTAAAAAGCGGAGTTTGCTCCCAGAATTGGACGAAAGCGAAGAAATTCACGCCTGTTCTATCCACGTAACCGCTACCGTAAATGGCGAGGAGCAGGACTGGCTTCTGATGTTCAAAAACGAAACTCACAACCATCCCACAGAGATTGAGCCCTTTGGCGGCGCAGCTACCTGCATTGGCGGTTGTATTCGCGACCCCTTAAGCGGACGGGCCTATGAAGTCG
>JAZRKY010000161.1:0-3340 GCA_045646585.1 Faecousia sp.
TCATACTCATATGAGTGCCTCCCTGTTTTGATTGTTTGTGCAGTTGGCGGACCGCACCTATAATCTTAGCAGGGATTTTTACTCACCGCCATAGGCTTCATTGAACCACGCGTCTAACGCGTGGTTTTCTATATACAATAAGACTCCTCCCGATTTTCCGGGAGGAGTTTTTTAACATATTCCTACGGTGGTTGTACAACGATTTAATGTACGGACGATGATTCACTTTGATTTTTGACGAAGGGGTTGACAATCCCTCAGTCGCGCTGTTCGCGCGCCAGCTCTGCCGAGCCCGTGCCCCTTTTGTCTGCTTCGCAGACATTTTCCCCGCTAACGGGGAAATCAACCCTTTACACAAGGGAGCCTTTGGTGCGGTGGAATTATCAACTGTCAATTGTCCATTGTCAATTGATAATGGACAATTTATTTCGCGCCTTCGTACCCTAATCGTAGGGGACGGGTTTCCCGTCCCACCTGCACCGTAGGGGCGATTCACGAATCGCCTGCGGGAGGCTAATAGCCTCCCCTACATTATTAAATCCGTCGGCTCTGCGGACACCATAATTGTCCATTGTTAATTTCTAATCCGCCAAATCCCGGCAAATCTCCTTTGCCAAGCGCTCCACATCTTCCATTGTGGAAACCGAGGACACCTGCGCCTTATAGAAACTACTGTGCGGTACGCCCCTGAGGTACCAGGCAAAATGCTTTCTTGCCTCCAAACAGGCAATATGCTCGCCCTTTTCCTCCTTGGCAAGGCGGAACTGCTCCACCGCCACCCCAATCCGCTTGGAAAGCGCCGGTCGGCAGTAATCCATATTTCCATTCATCGCCGCCTTGACCTCAGCAAAAATCCAAGGGTCGCCAAAGGTGGCTCTGCCAATCATCAGGCCGTCTGCCCCTGTCCATTTGAGGCACTTAACGGCGCTCTCGCCATCCACCACATCGCCGTTGGCGATAACAGGCACAGACCGGGCAGCCTTCACTTTCGCAATCATATCCCAATCGGCTTTTCCTGTATAGAGCATACTCCGGGTGCGTCCGTGAACGGTAATAAGGTCCGCCCCGCAGTCCTCCATCCGGGCGGTAAAATCCAGCACATTGATGCTGCCCTTATCCCAGCCCAAACGGCACTTTACCGTTACCGGCACAGTTACAGCCTGCTTAACCGCCTTTACAATCTCCCCGGCAAGCTCCGGGGTGCGCATTAAGCCGCAGCCGTCGCCGGAATTGGCAATTTTGGGCATTGGGCAGCCCATATTGATGTCCAAGAAATCACAGCCGGAAATCTCCAAGGCAAGTCTTGCTCCCTCTGCCATAACAGCCGGGTCGTTGCCAAAAATCTGCGCGCCGCAAATGCCACCCTCGGTTTTTTTCAAAAGGGCTGCGCTTTTCTTATCCTTATATACAAGCGCCCGGGAGGAGACCATTTCCGTTACGGTAATGTCCGCCCCCATATGGGCGCAAACCGACCGAAATGCCCAATCGGTAACGCCTGCCATCGGCCCGAGCAGCAAAGGCTTTTCTATTTCTATATTCCCAAAACGCATCCTTTTTGCCCTTTCTCTTTTTCAGAGATTATACCATACTATTTATTGATTCGCAAGTCATAGCAGCGCTGTAAGCAGCCACAAAAGCCCAACAAATGCCCCGCCGCAGGCAGCCCAAATAAGACTGTCCTGCCAGCTTTTCATATTCTGCGTGCCAATGAGCCACTTTGCCTCTTTCATAAGCTCCTCGTCGGTTACATCGGGCGCATCCCGCCGCAAAATAAAAATCGCCTGCTCAAAGAGCTTTTTTTCCGGCGGATCCACCACAATAACCTGCCTCGAAATACCCTTTACCATAAAACCCCTCCTATGCCGACAATGTCATCAAAACCCCATTGTCATTCCGAGCCAGTGCGCACACTGGCGTGGGATTCTAAAGCTTTCCTTTGAGATTGCCACACCGATGCCATCAGGCATCGGTTCGCAATGACAATGAAATCCATACATTATCTTTGGCGGTAGCTTTCCCAGTAAATGGCAAATCATTCATCTTTTGGTCTGTTGTATCTGCCTTGGGGCTCCCATTCGGGCAGGGGCAGCCGCTGCATCGCCCCGAAAACCCTTTCTTTCAGGTCGGGATACCTGGCAGACAGGTCGTAGACAAGCCCCTTAATTTCCTCCCGCTTTGTCCGCTTGTCCACAGGACAGCGGTTTTGCACAATGGGCAGTTCCATCCTCTCGGCAAAGGCTTCAACGGTCTTTTCGTGGATATACAGCATCGGGCGAATCTGCACAATGCCGGTGCGATCCAGCTCCGTAACCGGCTGAAAGCACCCAATCCGCCCCTCGTAAATGAGATTCATTACGAAGGTCTCCACCGCATCGACAAAATGATGCCCCAGCGCTAACTTGTTCAGTCCCCTGTCCAACAGCGCTTGGTTAATGGCTCCCCGGCGCATTTTGGCGCACATAGAGCAGGGATTTTTCTCCTGCCGGTAATCGAAAATAATCTTGGAGATTTCGGTCTTTACAACGGTCAAAGGAATCCCCAAATCGTCGCAGAGCTTTTGGATAGGCGCAAAATCCATCCCAAAGCCCAAATCCACCGTAACCGCCTCTAAGTAAAAGTCAAAACCGCAGTGCCGCCGCAGCTCCGACATCAGAACTAATAACGCCAGAGAATCCTTACCGCCGGACACGCCGATGCCGATTCTGTCCCCCGGCTGAATCATCTTATAATCCTCGGCGCACCGCCGCATTAAACCAACCAACCTTTGCATAGAACATTTCTCCATTTATAATGTAAAATCGAAAGTGAGCATTTAAGAGCATTTAAGAGAAAACAGGAGCATTTGGGAGTTTCTTCCGCATTTCATAAAATTTTTCAAATTTATGGTTGACATTCCCGTTTCCATATGGTATAAAAATCGAGCGTCTGCGGGTATTTTACCGCAACAACATAAGTTTGTCAAAATATTTTAACCTATTGGAGGAAAGCATAATGTCCACTACCCTGGCTAAGAAGGAGACCGTCGAGCGCAAGTGGTATGTCATCGACGCAGCCGGCAAGCCCCTGGGCCGTACCGCTGTCATCGCTGCTAACCTGCTCCGCGGCAAGCACAAAGTTGATTTCACCCCCAACGTTGACTGTGGCGACTTCGTCATCATCATCAACACCGACAAGGCTGTTCTCACCGGCAACAAGCTGGATCAGAAGTCCTACTACCGTGTAACCGGTTGGATCGGCGGCCTGAAGGAGACCAAGGCTCGCGTAATGATGGATAATCGTTCCGATTACGCAATGGAGCTGGCTGTCAAGGGAATGCTGTCCAAGAATTCTCTGGGTCGCA
>JAZRKY010000162.1:0-11530 GCA_045646585.1 Faecousia sp.
GAATGTGCTGGCGATGCCTGTAACCCGGGGTCAGAAAACCGAGAAGGAAAAGTTTAACGGCGCAGAGGCTACCTACACCATCGAGTGTATGATGCACGACCGAAAGGCTCTGCAGGCAGGTACATCCCATTATTTTGGCGATGGCTTTGCTAAGGCGTTTGGTATTGAATTTACCGACAAGACCAATCAGAAAACCAATCCCCACGAAACCTCCTGGGGTGTTTCCACCCGTCTTATCGGCGGCATTATTATGACCCACGGTGATAACAACGGCTTGGTGCTGCCTCCCAAAGTAGCGCCCGTTCAGGTGATTATTCTGCCTATCGCCCAGCATAAAGAGGGCGTTCTGGAAGCTGCCAATGGTTTGAAAGACCGCTTGCTTTCGGCTGGCCTCCGTGTCAAGCTGGACGATTCCGACAATTCTATGGGCTGGAAATGCGCCGAATATGAAATGAAGGGCGTGCCTCTGCGTGTGGAGTGCGGTCCCCGGGACTTGGAGAACGGACAGGTTGTGCTGGTTCGCCGTAACGATGGCGAAAAGACCGTTGTAAAGATTGAGGATTTGGAAGCTGCCGTTCAGGAACAGCTGGAGCTGGTTCATAAGGGTATGTTTGAAAAGGCTAAGAAAAACCTGGAAGATCATATCTATGAAGCCCACTCCGTGGAAGAAGCGAAAGCTTTGCAGGAGGCAAACGGCGGATTTATTAAGACTATGTGGTGCGGCGAGCTGGATTGCGAGCTGAAAATGAAGGAAGTGGCAGGTATGTCCTCCCGCTGCATCCCCTTTGCCCAGGAGGATTTGGGCGAGACCTGCGCCTGCTGCGGTAAACCTGCCAAGAAGATGATTTACTGGGGCGTTGCATACTAAACCTAAAAACGGAGCGATTCGCTCCGTTTTTATTATGATTTACATAAGTTGACAGAGAAACGTTTGGCGTGTATAATAGTCATAATATTAAACTGGGGGAAATAGGATGCGCCATAAAACGCAAATCAGAATCATATTGCTTTTGGCCATTGCGGTGATCGCAGTTGTTGCTCTATCCAGTATTCGTGGATTAGAGGATACGGATGCCCTGTACTCTGTTACTGCTGAGCAGTGGCAGGAGGCGTTGGGCGATCGGGCATATATTCAAACGATATACAGGAATGTTACCATTGAAATTGGTGGAGACGATTCCCAGGAAAAAATGATTCTTGCCACAGCAAACGGAAGCCTGATGATCGACGACAGGAAAAATCAATCAAAGCTTGTATGCGTTGCTTCCACCAACGGCTTTGTCAGTTATGTTTGGCAGAATGCAGACCAAGCGTGGGAGAAATATGAAGGAAAAGCGGACAGTGTGGATGCTTATTTGAATACATACTTGCCCCAATATGTAGATACGGCAATGAATGGACTGCAAGGGGAATTTGAAAATGCTGTGTATGACGATGCGCAGCGCTGCTATTCCATTACCTTGCAAAAAGAGGCTTCTTCCGGTGAGAGTTATACATCTATGCATTGTAGAATTTTCTTTGAAAACGGAAAGCTTATCCGGTTGGAAACAGAGGTTGACTCCGAACAAATTTTAACTATATGCTTGTATAACATCGGTTGCTCTGTAGTGGAAGCACCGGCGGTAAGCAGGGAAGTAAACTAAATATTTAGTAAGGGGATTTATATGCAAAGCATTCAAAATCAAAATAAAATAAAGTTAGCTGACGAGTTTACATATGGACGGCTCGCCCGTTTTGCGTTTCCGTCTATCATCATTATGATTTTTTCTGCCTTTTGCGGCATTGTAGACGGCTATTTCGTATCCAATTATGTTGGCAAAACAGCATTCGCCTCCGTGAACCTGATTCTTCCGTTTGTGCAGATCATCAACTGTATGGGTGTTGTGCTTGGCGCAGACGGCGGCGCGGTGATTGCCAGAACCCTTGGTATGGGCAACCGCGAAAAAGCCGGTCGGTATTTCACCATGACAATGATTGCCACCTTGTTTGGCGGCATTTTATTCACATTTGTTGGACTGGCTATGATTCGTCCGGTAGCGCTTTATCTCGGCGCAACACAGGAAATGCTGGTGGATTGCTTAACCTACGGTAAGATCTGCATTATGTTCAGCGGCGCGCAGCTTGCCCAGACGGTCTTGCTTAATTACCTGATTGTTGCAGAAAGACCAAAAATTGCAACCCGCGCCATTATTTTCTCGTTCCTTTTGAACCTTACTTTGGACATTCTGTTTGTCAGCGACAGATTCTTGAATATGGGTGTTATGGGCGCAGCCCTGTCAACAGCCATCAGCCAGTCTGTTTCGTTAGGCATACTGCTTCTTTGGTTTGTCAGCGGAAGAAACAGAACAGCTCTGCGGTTCCGCAGAACCAGAATTGAGTTTTCTGTTTTGCGCAAGGCCAGCTATAACGGCTCCGCAGAAGCAATTTCTGTTGTGGCTGCATCTGTTATCGGATTGCTTTACAACAGTCAGCTTATGAAATATTCCGGCGCAGATGCTGTTGCGGCTTACGGTGTTGTGCTGTACGTTTCTTTTGTATTTACGAATGTATATAACGGTTTTTCCAATGGCGCGTCGCCGGTTTTGGGCTATAAATTCGGTGCAGGTCGCAAAAGAGAGATGCGGAATGTCTTTAAGATGAGCATAGTGATTCTTATTACTGCAACCATCGCTATGTTAACGGCTGTAGTTGTTTTGGCACGTCCGATTGCTGAGTTCTTTGTTGGCTATGATCCCAATTTAGTGAGCTTAACAGTAAGCACCTTAACGGTTTGCGTTATGCCGTATCTTGTGATGTGGCTTAATGTGTATCTGTCGTCTGTATTCTCCGCACTTGGTAAGGGCTTGACTTCCGCTATTTTAACATTTATCAGAGTTTTGGTGCTTCCCATAATTTGTATTCTTGGGTTGCCGTCAATTTTGGCGGTGGAATCTGCTTGGTACATCTCGGTGGGGGTTTGGTATGCATTGACGGGCGCAGAGGCGCTGAGCGCTTTTATAGCCTTGATTATTTTGGCAACACAGAGAAAGAAATTTAACCGTTAAAGATACCTTCCAATTCGCTTCTCTAAGATAAAGACATTATGCAGGAGCAATGTAATGAACGATGTACGCACTGATAAAAGAAAAGCAGAAAAGCTAAATAGTGCAAAAAAGAAGTTTGCTTTATTACACTGGCATAAAGTGGTTCTTTGCTTGATGGCTTATGACATCGTTGCAATGTCAATTTCTTATATATTTGCGTTATGGTTGCGATTTGATTGCAATTACTCCGAGATTCCTGGTCAAATATTAGCCGGTTGGCTGTATTTTACGCCTGTTTATGTACTGTTTAGTATGGTGGTTTTTTGGGCGCTTCACTTATATCAAAGCATATGGCGCTTTGCAAGCTATACGGAGCTTAAAAAGGTTGCGATTTCCTCCATAATCACCGCTGTTTTTCACACTGTGGGTATTACAGTATTGTTTCAAAGAATGCCTATATCCTACTACTTGATTGGCGCAGGGGTACAATTTGCGTTGGTGTTACTTGTTCGTTTTGCTTACCGATTTGTAAATTTGGAACGGCAAAATCGCACAAAATTACCCCAAAAAGCAAAGGAAAGCCGCATTATGCTCATTGGCGCAGGCGCGGCAGGGCAGATGGTATTGCGTGATTTGCACAGTTCCAAGGAACTTAATCATCGGGTTTACTGTATCATTGATGATAATCCCAATAAGTGGGGGCGTTATATTGATGGGGTCCCGGTGGTAGGCGGCAGAGAAGATATTATTATCAATGTTGAGAAATATGAAATTGACAAAATTTTTCTTGCCATTCCAAGCTCGTCCGCAGCTGCCCGGAAGGATATTTTAGAGATTTGCAAGGAAACCAGGTGTGAACTGAAGAGTTTGCCCGGTATATCAGAGCTGGCAGAGGGCAGGGTAACGGTCAATTCCTTAAAGGATGTTAAGGTGGAGGATTTGCTGGGGCGCGAGCCGGTTGAAGTCAATATGGATGAAATCTTCTCGTTTATTGCGGGAAAGACCATCCTGGTTACAGGCGGTGGCGGCTCTATTGGCAGTGAGCTGTGCAGACAAGTGGCAAAGCATTCTCCTAAAAAGCTGATAGTATTTGATATTTATGAAAATAATGCCCACGCAATCGGTCTTGAGCTGCTGGATAAGTATCCTGAACTGGATTTAGAGGTGCTCATTGGTTCTGTGCGGGATAGCCGGAGAATCAATCAGGTATTCCAAAAATATAAGCCGGATGTGGTTTATCACGCAGCAGCCCATAAGCACGTGCCGCTGATGGAGGACAGTCCCTGTGAGTCCATAAAGAACAATGCCATCGGCACATATAAGACCGCTTATGCGGCAATGATGAACGGCTGTAAGCGCTTTGTACTGATTTCTACGGATAAGGCGGTAAATCCCACCAATATTATGGGCGCATCCAAGCGGTTGTGTGAAATGATTATCCAGAGCTTTGATAAGAAAATCCGTGAGGGAAGAGCCGCAGACCTTCCGCCATTCCACATCCATTCAGAGGATGAGTCCGGCAGTATGCGCGCTATGACCGGGGATATTGAAAACGCGCAAACAAGATTTGTTGCGGTGCGCTTTGGTAATGTGTTAGGCAGTAACGGCTCTGTCATTCCCCGTTTTAGGGAACAAATCGCCAATGGTGGCCCTGTAACGGTTACCCACCCGGATATTATCCGTTATTTTATGACAATCCCGGAGGCAACAGCCCTTGTGTTGCAGGCGGGAACCTATGCTGACGGTGGCGAAATTTTTGTTCTGGATATGGGATCTCCTATAAAGATTGATACCCTTGCCAGAAATATGATTCGCCTTTCCGGGTTAAAGCCGGATGAGGATATTAAGGTCGTATATACCGGTCTCCGTGTTGGCGAAAAGCTTTATGAGGAGAAGCTGATGTCTGAAGAGGGCTTGCGGACAACGCCCAATAAGCTAATTCATATTGGCAGCCCCGTTCCCTTTGATACAGATGTTTTCATTGAACAGCTGAGTGGGCTGATGAAAGCAGCCTATGAGGGTCGGGATGATATTATTTGCGACCTGGTCGCCGAGGTGGTAACCACCTATAACCCGGAAACGGCTAAGGACCCTGAGCATAAGGTAAAAGCCTATCAATAAATGAAAAGCCCCGTCAGTCGGGGCTTTTTCTACGAATAGAAAGGGGAGAATAGTATGAAGCTGTTATTTAGCGCACTGACGAAATTTACACTTGGTCTTGTAATGGTGGCGCTTCTCGTTTTTGTGCCTGCCGGAACTTTCCGTTATCCCGGCGCTTGGAGGCTAATTGGTCTGCTGTTTGCGCCTATGCTGATTGCAGGCTTTGTGATGCTGTTCAATGCTCCCGATTTGCTCCGTAGGAGACTGGATGCCAAGGAAAAACAGACAACACAAAAGGGTGTACTGGCCTATTCCGGGATTATGTTTATTGCCGGTTTTGTGATTGCAGGACTGGATTTTCGTTTTGGTTGGTCGGTGGTGCCCCGATGGGTGGTTGGTACGGCATCAGTACTCTTTTTGATTGCCTATGCTCTGTATGCCGAGGTGCTGCGAGAGAATGCCTACCTCAGCCGTACTGTTAAGGTGGAAGAGGGGCAGACGGTGGTGGATACGGGTTTGTACGGCGTTGTTCGCCACCCTATGTATGCGGTAACCATTTTGCTGTTTTTGATGATTCCTGTGATTTTAGGCTCATGGTATGCGCTGATTGCCTTTTTGTTCTATCCGGCAGTTATCATTGTACGGCTGAAGGATGAAGAGGAATTACTTTCCCGAGAGCTTGCGGGGTATATGGAATATAAAGAGAAGGTTAGGTATCGGATTATTCCTTTTATTTGGTAAAGATGCAATCAGTGGATGCCCATCGGCATCCGCTGATAATTTTTCGTTAACCAAATACCTCAATGGCAGCTACAGTACGGAATATGTCTTCGTTAATACTTTCTCTGCCGTAGGCATCTAAAAAACGGTCTTTATACTTGTCGGTTTTCAAATTAAACTGGAGCGACCACATTCCCCAAAATAAGTCTACGTGCTTATCCCCAACACCGGCAGTGTCTAAATCAATAAAGCCGGAAAAACGCCAATTATGCAGCATAATGTTAGGCAGGCAATAGTCGCCGTGAAGCAGAGTGTCGGTCTTTAATAAATGACCAGTTTCTTCTATAACGCTCCAAGCCTCCTGGGCTGTGGAATAGCCCCAGTTGTCGGGAAATAAGCTTGCGTCGTAGGCTTTTATTTCCCAGTTTCGCCGGGCAGTGGCTAAATAATCGGCAGTTCTGTTAGGAATGGGACAGCCGCTAACAGGCGTTTCGTGGAGCATACGCAAAAGAGAGGCGGTGGTGTCGCACAGGCGGACAGGGTCGTCCTTGTAGGGCTGCCAGGTGCAATCCTCACCGGGAACACGCCGTGTTAAAAGCCAGTCAGAGTCCAAAGACTCGTAAGTGATGACCTCGGGACCTAACGCCTTGCTGTGAAAGAAGGCGGTCATCAGAGCTTCTTTTTGCAGAGTGCCTTTGGGCGCATTTTTTAGATAAAAGCCGCAATCCTTGTCCAAAAACCATACCTGCGCAGCTTTTGAGCAGCTGCTGTCGAAAACGACCGCATCATTTATAAATGGGTGCAATATTTCCGGGAAATCGTATAGATTGAGAGAAACCGGTGTCCGCAGCATAATATATCTCCTTTTAATGGGGTGCTCTTATTATACCGATAAACAGCATTTTCTGCAATAGAAAATCTATCGTTGAAAGAGGCACAGTTGCGTGATAGAATAACCCTGAGAGGTGAAATAGACTATGCTTGAAACAAAAAGACTCATTCTTCGTCCTTGGCAAGAAGCGGATGCCCCGGCTCTTTATGAATATGCAAAGGACCCGGAGGTAGGGCCGCCTGCCGGGTGGCCGCCCCACACCAGTGTGGAAAACAGCCGGGAGATTATTCTGGATGTGCTTTCTGCGCAGGAAACCTATGCGGTATGCCTGAAGGACGGCAGACCGATTGGCAGCATTGGGCTTATGATGAAGAATGTAACCACTATGACCGACAGAGATGACGAATGTGAGCTTGGTTACTGGATTGCAAAGCCCTTTTGGGGACAGGGGCTTATACCCGAGGCTGCCCGAGAGCTGCTGCGGTATGCCTTTGAAGAGCTTAATATGCAAGCGGTTTGGTGCGGGTATTACGAGGGGAATGAAAAATCCCGACGGGTGCAGGAAAAGCTGGGCTTTGTCTACCGTTACACAACGGAAAATCTTGATGTAAAGCAATTAAACGAGAAACGCACCGGGCATACGAACCTTTTGACAAAGCAGCGGTGGCAGATGCTACACGGGGATTATGCGCAAAGCGTATATACATACTTACAGTCTGTTCCTAAGGGAAAAGTGGTAACTTACGGGCAAATTGCTGCCCATATGGGAAACAAGAAGATGGCAAGAGTTGTAGGTAACATTCTGCACAGTAATCCTGACCCTGCAAGTATTCCTTGTCATAGAGTGGTCAACAGCAAGGGTCAGGTAGCAGAGAATTATGCCTTTGGTGGAGCATCGGTACAGAGAAAACGGCTGGAAGCTGAGGGGATTGTTTTTGAGAGTAACGGTACGGTTAATCTTAAAAAGTATGGAATGTGAGGGGGAAATATGCTAATTAACGGTTGCCAGGAAGGAAAGGGAACAGCCCGACCGACGGAAGTAAAATGCCCAAACTGCGGGGAATATGTAGAAGTCTTTGTGCTGATGGGCGGTCCTATCGGTAAGACCGGCACGCTGGCAAGCGATGAAACCTGCATTTGCGGGCATATTTTGCCTGCCGGCAGCTTTGAAAAAGATTATGAGGAATAAAAGACAGAGGATTGCGGTCAGCAATCCTCTGTCTTTGCCTTTTGCTTACTGTAGATCCTGTAAATCAGCGTCGGTCATATCAAAATCGTTAGTTAAATTCTCTACTGCCAAATCGTTGTCGATAGAATGGAATATGCCGGTTACTTTCGGCGCAGTTACATGAGGAACGCTATGATAAACCTTGCCGTTTTCGCCGGCAATCAGGTTTCGCGCCTTTTCTTTCCCACTTTTTGCCTTACCGCTGATTTCCGGCACTTGTGTAGATTCCTTGTTTTCACCTCGGGTATAGTAGTGCTTCATTCCTTGCTTTGCCACAGTTATCACCTCTATTTTAGTATGAGGCGGAATGGCATTGTTAATCAGGAAAGAAAAGTTATTTTGGTAAATGTTGATTTGTTAGGCAAGTTGTGTTATACATTTACTATAGATTATTGTTTCGAGGTGAAGGATATGGCTGCCCAAAATAATAAGAACGGTCTTATTGAACTGCTTAGATTCCTGTGCGCCCTATGGGTTGCGTATTTTCACGGCTTTTCTCCTGTCCTTTCGGATAAATTTAATGGGGCAGTTGTGCCTGTTGAAATTTTCTTTATGATTTCTGGTTATTACTTTCTGAAATCCATCGAAAAATATAAAGAAAGACCAATAGGGGAGGGTATTGTTTTTATATTTTGGGGCAGAACAAAGCGATTTATTGTTCCCCTTGTCCTTGCGGCGCTTTCTGTCCTTTACTGCAACATTATGTTCCAATGGGAATTTAACGGCTTTAACTGGCCCTTTAGTTTCCTGTGGTTTTTTGTAGCCCAATTTGTGTTTTTGTCGCTGTTTTTCTTGCTTTTCAGAAAGATAAAAGGGCATACTGCCTTTAATATTGCCTGTGTTATTATCATCTGCATTTTTATGTCGATGCACAGAGTGCTGACAAAGGAAATTGACCGCGTTGCCAGAGGGCCTGCCGCCCTTGCCATCGGTATGCTGCTTTCACAGATTCCGAAACTAAAAATCAGCCTAAAGGACAGGCGTATGGCAGAAAAACTCACTTTGGCGGTAAATGACATCGGCTTTGCTGTGTTTGCGGTATCCTTGGTTTACCTTGCATACCTGCCCGGTTATGAAATTTGGAAGCTGCATCTTCTGGTTTGTGTTATTTGCCCTGGGGTTTTGTACTTTGCAACGGCGCTTCCTGTGCGCAGCAAATTCCTCAATTTCCTTGGGGAGAGCAGTGTGTTCATTTACCTTGCCCAATGCCCGATACTGCTGCACCATTACCATATTAGCAGAGATACCCGCCACCAATTTCCGCTGCTGTGCATATGTGCGGTTGCTATGTTTGCGCTGAACAAGATTATCAATAAGACCAAAGTAATTGAGAAATTAGCCACCCGGCAAAGTGTTCAAAACTAAATGTTATTCATATAGAAATGACCGACGGCGATGCCGTCGGTCAAACTATTATCCGTTGCTTTCCGGCGAAACAGAGGGAAGATTGCCGAGGTTGTTGTTTTCACTTCCATCGGGGATAGATTTAAGATATTCGGTATCTCCCCGGTGGGCGATGCCAACGCCTGCGATTTGCCCTTGCTTTGCCATATTCACTGCCTGCTGTTTCTCCACAACGGAATTGTCCGATAGCTGATACCCGGTGATTCTGCCGCTCTCTTTCACAAGACCGACGATTCGCTTTGCGTTCGGGGTCGCTTGCGGGATTTGATCTAAGGTTTGTTTTACAAGCTCTTTTCCGTCCATTTGTCAATCACTCCTCTTGCCATAGTTTTTGTGGGCGGCAGAAGAATATGCAAAGAAAAGATTGCTTTTGTTACTACCCTTGCAATCCGTAAATCCCGGTAACTGGATCGCGAAACAGCGGAATTTGCGGTGGCAAGAAGGTAAAAATTACGAACAAAACACCAATCAGGCAAATAGCAGCGAAGGCAAGGGGCTGCCATTTGCAGAAAACGGCATTTTTTTGAAAAAGCCACCATTCGAGTAGAAATACGGCCGCGGCGGAAATGTAAAAGATGAAGATGTTGATCCAATCCGGGGATTTGCCAAATACACCGTTGTAGGTGTAAAACAAAACCGGGATGAGGATAAGCCCGGTTAGCGTTCCCAATAGCTTCACGCACCAAAGGTTCTTCTGCTCTTTGTAAAAGAAGGACTGAAAAAGGGCAAAAAGAAACAGCGGCCAGTACAGCAGCTTCATATGCTCCCAAGTGGATTCGTTCACCCCGGAAAAGGGGGAAACCAAGATACTACCGCCCGTCCAGTCGTATAGGAAATGTAGTATCGTGCCGGCAAGTGTGGCGAATCCAAAACCGGCGGCTTGCCAATAAGAAGTTGATTGCTTCATATAAGTACCTCGTTATACAGAATCAAAAGTATTATATGCTTGCAAATATAGTGCTATGTTGTAGGAAATAAAAGATTTTGTATGGTTGGAAAAATCTTTTGAGAGGTATGTTGATGGCGAATCCCCTACCTTATAGCAGATAAACCCAATCAGAAACAGTACCGCTTTATTGGACAGATTGTGATGTAAAATGGGATTATACGAAATTAGGAGGTTCTATCCTATGGACGATTATCACGCATTTACAAGCACCACTGGCGGTGGAAGCGATGGGGGCGGCTCGTCCGGCTGTCTGCCGTGGGTCTTGGTCGTTATTGCGATTGTGTATTTGTTTAGCAAATGCGCTGCATAGAACAATACTTGACAGATCATAATCCCGAGGATAGAGCGGCAAAAGCCAAAAGCTGATCAAATTACGTAAAAAATTAAGCTGCTATAATCAAAGAAAAGCCCGCTGGCACTTTTGTGAGTGCCAGCGGGTTGTTTGTATATAGAAAACTACGCGTTAGACGCGTGGTTCAATGAAGCCTATGGCGGTGAGTAAAAATCCCTGCTAAGATTATAGGTGCGGTCCGCCAACTGCACAAACAATCAAAACAGGGAGGCACTCATATGAGTATGAATGACATCAATAGTTTATCACACACGAAATGGAATTGCAAATACCATATCGTATTTGCACCCAAATACCGCAGAAAAGTTTTCTACCAAGCTAAAAGAGGAGCAATAGGGAAAATACTACGCCAACTATGTGAATGGAAGGGAGTAACTATCATAGCAGCAGAAGCATGTCCCGACCACATACATCTCTTCGTAGAAATCCCACCAAAGATATCCGTATCGGGGTTTATGGGATATCTTAAGGGAAAGAGTGCTGCAATGATGTATGAGCAATTCGGCGATCTTAAATACAAGTATCGCAACAAAGAGTTCTGGTGCAGAGGTTATTATGTGGATACGGTAGGTAAGAACGAGAGCCGAATTGCGGAGTATATAGAGAACCAACTCAAAGAAGATGAAATGGGTGAACAATTAGTAATCCCATCCGCCAGCCCGTTTACGGGTCGCAAGTAAGGCAATGCAGTTGGCGGGCTGTTATTATGTGTTTACGTATTACGCAAGAAACATAGGGCTATGCCCGCATATGAAGAACCCCCGGTTTCTCCGGGGGGTTCCTTTTTGTCAGTTGAAAAATCTCTCCGCGTCCAAGCCTTCTCCCGGGAGAAGGTGTCAAAAATCAAAGATTTTTGACGGATGAGGGGAAAACTATACTGCATCATAAAACTGCTGTGCAGAGATTCGGTGCATAAAACCCC
>JAZRKY010000163.1:0-7236 GCA_045646585.1 Faecousia sp.
ATGGACACCGTTGGCAAACTCTTTGAGGGCGGCGAATACTTCGTTGGCGACCTGATTTACGCCGGCGGGCTGATGACCGATGCCGTAGAAATTCTGTAGCCCTACTTAGCAGGCGCAGCCACCTCCGGCGCAAAGACCCGGATGATTCTCTGCACCGTTAAGGACGACCTCCACGACATCGGCAAGAACATTGTCCGTTCTATGCTGGAGGCAAATGGCTTCGAGGTGCTGGATTTGGGTATCGACTGCCCCGCAGAAAAGGTTGTAGAAACTGCAAAGGCAGAAGGCATCAAGATTGTTGCGCTGTCCGGCGTGCTGACTCTGGCTCTGGACTCTATGAAGGCTACCGTTCAGGCTATCCGGGATGCCGGTCTTGACTGCAAGGTCATCATCGGCGGCGCGCCCGTTTCCGCAGAAGCCTGCGCAAACATCGGCGCAGACGAGTGGGCGCACAGTCCCCAGAAAACCGTCGCCACCTGCAAAACCTGGGCACAATAAAAATACATATTTGGAGGTAAGCTTATGTTAGATCTTCTGTACGCGTCCTGTCCCATTATGCTATGGGTCATTACCGTCGCAGAGCTGGTTTTCACTTACCTGCTCTTTACCCGCTATGCAAAGACCAAGAATATCATCTTCCTCCTGTCCGGCCTTATCTGTGTTGGTCTTACCTATGATGCCTTAGCCCTGGCCTTGGGCGCATTTATGACCGCCAGCCCCGCATTTTTAGCCATCAGCCGGATGCGCTACATTCTTCACGGCGGTCTGATTCCACTGATTTTCCTTATTTGCGCCTATGCCCTTGACTTTAAGGGCTTTTGGAAGGGCTTTGCTTTTGGCTTTACCGGCGTGCTGATGGTTGCCGGTATTGCTGACGGCTGTATCCGCGAGCTTGGCGTTGCCAATGTAGCCGGAATTTGTCGCTACATCTCCCTGTCCGCTCCCGCTTGGGCAGAAGCTGTTAATAGCTTGCTGACCTTCGGCACGGTGATTCCTATGATGATTGCCGGTATCGTAGTATGGAAAAAGCAGAAAACACCCCATTTGTTCCTGTCCGCATTTCTGATGTTTTTATTCTCCGGCCTTGGCGCCGCCTGTCTGGAGCTGATGTTCTACATCAGTATGTACGGCGAACTGCTGATGGCGCTGTTCTTGCTGCTGTATGCAGACCACAAAGTAAAACAGGCATAAAATAACGCCGGAGTGGAAATCCACTCCGGCATCTTTTATTTTTCCCAAGTCCAAGCTTTCAAGTCTGCTTTATGTAACAAAATCGTGCCAATCATCAGGCAAAGCTGAGAAACGGTGTTGATACTCTGCTCTGCCCAGTTGACCCAGGCTAAAGTCGAGTCCTGGCTGGACATATAGCCCATAGCCATCGCACACACAAAGGACAGGATAAACAGCGCCATTACGGGCGCTTTTTTCATTTTTGCAGCCAGTACGCTCAGCGCTGCGCACATACCGCCAAGACCTACCACCATCATCATAATAAAAGGCAGATTGGTGGTTATCGCTACCGGGGCTACAGAGAGCATAGCGGTCTTTTTCCGGCAAACCATCAGAATCAGTCCAACCCCCACAAACAGAAGTCCCAAGGAGTTGACGGGCATAAACATTTCTTCCAGTGCCACAAAATTGCAGATATTTGCAGCATACAACAGCTTCCACAACGCCTTACAAAAGCCTGCCAAAAACACATTCACCGCGCCGGCAGACAGCAGTACATAAGCTGCCTTGGACATTTTATTATAAAGATCACGCAGTAAGATAACCGATGTAATGCCAAAGAAAATAACCGGCACAAAATCCATAAGTCCCATAGGAACGGTAAAATTATAAGCGGAAGATAAAATAGGAAACATAGAAATACCTCTCTTTCCAAAAAAGGACCATCCTGCGATGGTCCTTCTTATTTTATGTAGTCTGTAAAATGATTTTATTTCTTTGCCTTTTCTTTTGCCCGCTTGTCGTTAATAATCTGCATTTCCTTGGCGGTAATCAAGTAGCAGTTATTTTCTCTGCCCCATTCCACGCAGCCCTTGAGCACCAGGGGCAGGAATACCCGAGGTACATTGAGAATCATCTCCAGCGCATCGTCGGTAAACTTCACCTTATCGTCAGCCCGGTCAGCGGCATAACGGACAGAATCCAAGGATTGCTTGCGGATAGGCAGCAGCTCTGCCCGCATACGGGTCTTTCTGTGGAACCAGAAATTCTTGCTATCACGGTAGCCGTAGTCAACGGGCAGGTTGGGGAAATCCTTGGCGCGGACACCGTTAATAATGGCGTCTGCGTACTTCTTTTTCATCAGGATTTTGTCTACCTTCAAAATAAAGTGCGCGCCAAACTTGGAGGTAATGCCGTTAAAATCGTGGTAGGGAGGCTCATAGCCGGTGGTGCAACCGGGGGCATCGTTTTCCGCGCCGTCCAGCTCACGCACCCAAGTACATTCAATAACCTGAATGGCATCGCTTAAGACCATAGGACGCTCACCCTCTGCCTGACCCTTCTCCAGCTTAAACTGGCAACCCGGCATCTTATCCTCGGGCTTATCGCCGGGCCAGGAGAGCTTTACGCACTCCTTAAAGGTCTTGGGCTTGTCATCTACAAAGTTGATGGCGCACTTGCCGGTTCGCAGAATGTTCTGGGCAGTGTTGGAAGAATTGCGGCAGCTCAGCAGCATAGCATAGTAATCCTTGCCGGCTACATAATAGGGCTGCACCAGCGAGTAGGGACCCAAAGTTGTGGTACCGTCTTCACACAAAGTGCTGATAACCACCGTGGGCATAGGGAAAAACAGGGAGGTCTGATAGAAATTATCTACCACGCGCAGATTTTCAAAGCTGGACATATTGCATCTCTCCTTAATAAATATAAAATGGGACTGCCATATGGTGCAGTCCCAAAAAAAGACTTATGAAACGGCACTTTTTACTATTTTTTCCAGAATACCGTAGATTTCGTCAAAGCCCTTTCCTGCCATTGACCAGGTAAGCAGCGCTTCCGCCACAAATTCCGCCGCAAAATCACTGTCGCAGAATTTCCGCAAGGGAGTCGCAAGCTGGGAACGCAAAAGGCTATGATATTTACTGAAAGAACCGGCGAAACCGGATGCTGCCGCTTCGTCCAAAAAAATCTCCTTATGGCTCTCTGCAAACCGCAAAAGTTGATCAAACATACAGGAAATTACAGGCGCAGGCTCTTGAGATTGCTCACTGAACGCACAAATAGTCGCCACACACGCATTCCAACTGCCCAATATGTAAGTGGCAAGGAGGGCTTCCTTGGAGGAAAAGTAATTATACACCGTTCCCACACCAACACCGCAGCCCTTGGCAACCGAGCGAATGGTCATAGCGCTATATCCAAATTCTTGCAGCTGCCTTTTCGCTTCTTCTATTAAGCGGTCTTCTAAGTTTTCAATAATTTTGGGCATAAAAACTCCTTTTGTGAACGCGTTCACATAAATAATTATAGACCCAACGCTGACGAATGTCAAGGGTTTTGGTAAAATTTTACCGATTAGAAGAGAATGCAGGCAGAATAGGTTACCGTTTTTTCTCCGTGATAATAATCCGCCCCGTTATCCCTGCAAACTTGGGTTACAAACAGACCGTACCCCTCCATAGACGCGTGCGCCTGCTCCGGGAAACGGCAAGGCTCCGGGTGGGCGCATTTTTGGCAAATCCGGCAGCCGCCGCTGCCTAAGCACAGGGCGTCCGGGTGTTTTTTCCGAAGCTCCCCATACAATGTATGCAAAAGGGACAGATGTTGTTCCTCTGTGCGCCGATAGCCCTTGGTATCTATGGTTTTTTCCAACTTCCCTACCGTCTGTACCAAAATTCCCTGTTTATAGCTTTGCAATTTTTCGCTGCATTCGGTAAGGCTTCCGCAATAAGGAGGGCAGGTCCAGTTTTTGCCGTATGCGCCGCATTTGTCAGATGCGCACATCTGGCGCACATCCTCACGGGGAATTAAGGTGGAAATATCTAAGGAATAAGCGGCGGAAAAACCCGTTTTTAGGGCAAATAAACGCCAATATTCGGTTTTATTTTGCTCTATAAACCCCATTCCCTTAGCAAAGGCTTTGGGGAAATCCTTATGGGCTGCTAAGTTCAGATGGTAAGTTTTTTCAACAATTTCCTCTACCCGGATAAGCTGTTTTTCCTCTCGGGCAAGCATCACCGCGCCACTGCCGGCGCTGTTGCCAACAGCCGTTATCTTCCCCTCCAGCTCCGGGGGCAATAAACCAATGCGGCAGGCAGATGCAGGATTCATAAAGCTGCCAAACGCGCCGGCAAGAAATACCTTTTGAATATCTGCCGTTTTTACGCCGATATGGGCGCATAAAAGGCCGATACCGGCGTTTATTGCGCCTTTTGCAAGCTGCACCTGGCGAATATCCTCTTGGGTTAAGTAAATATCCGGCGTCAGAAAAATGCGGTCGCCATCTAAAATTTTACCCCGGCTGTTGAGCTTTCCCTGCTCCAACGCCACCGCCACCGCATCAATCAGCCCCGAGCCGCAAATGCCTTCTGCCTTACCGCCACCGATGACCCGCACTGCGCCGTCTGAGAATACTCGGTCAATCGCCCCCGGTCGGGCAGGCATACCAAAGGTGATATTTGCACCCTCCAAGGCAGGACCTGCCGCTGTGGAGCAGGCAACCATTTTGTCTTTCCCCGCAAGGACCATTTCTCCGTTGGTGCCGATGTCCACTAAGAGTGTCAGCTCCTCGCATCTATATAGTTCTGTTGCTAAAACGCAAGCTACCGTATCCGCGCCTACGAAGCCGGAAATGTTGGGAATTACCAAAAGCTCTGCATTTTTAAGTAGGGGCAGGCACTCTCCTGCAGGTCTTTTTTCTGCCCGGGTCAGCACCGGGGCAAAGGGCGGTCTTGCCAAATTCTCCGGCAGGATGCCCAGAAACAGCTGCTGCATCGCCGGGTTTCCCACCACAGCCACTGTCCCGATTTCCTCGGGGGCGGTATCTGTTTTGCGGCACATATTCAAGGCAAGCGCTATAATGGTTTCCCGGATTACCATCGTAAGGTTTTCCATTTTACCGTTACAGGCCGAACGGATACGGCTGACCACATCTGCCCCATAAGCCCGCTGGGGGTTAGGCGCACTGTCTATCGCCAATTCTCTGCCGGTACTTTCTTCCAGCAAATAGCCGGCAACGGTTGTTGTGCCGATATCAAAGGCAAGGCTCTTGTGATTTCTGAACAGCCCTTCCCCTACAGGTAAAACTCCCTTTGTTAAAATAGTATCTATTACTTTTTGTGGAAGCGTAACGGTCATATCCCTGTCAATAACCGTATGGCAGGCAAAGGCTTCCTCGCCGTCGATTACCACCCGGCATTTTCCGCATTTCCCTTCGCCGCCGCAGGGGGCATCCAATATGAAATTCATTTGTCTGAGCAAAGACAGTAGATTTTCTCCGCCATCCGTTTCCAAAACCCGATTTTCCGGCAAAACCGTAACCTGAAACATATGACGCCCCCTCTCTTTTTTCTCCATTTTACCATTTTTTCCGTCAAAAGGCAACATTGCCGCAAATAATTCCCTTTTCCCTGTCCCCAAACGGGGATTTTTCATGTCTATAGTAGTAGAAAGGGAAATAATCAGAGCATTGACTTGTTATTTTCCTTATAATACAATAGCTTCATAGAGAAAGCTGGTGAGATAATGCTGCTTGTGTACACCCAGATGATAGAGGAAACGCCGAACCGCACCCGGTTCGAGAGGATATACCACAGCTACTGCAAACAAATGGTCTTTGTGGCGATGGGTGTGCTGCACAATACCCAGGACGCGGAGGATGCCGTGCAAAATGCGCTGCTGGGCATCGTCAGGAATATAAAGAATGTTCCCGAGGATGACCGCATCGAAAGAGCTTATGTACTTACCGCCGCAAAAAACGCAGCACTTACTATGCTGGCAAAGAAACAGCCCATAGAGCTTTCTCAGGATATTTCCGAGCTACCTATCCCATCGACAGATGACTTGTTCCAAAAGGTTTTGGACAGCCAAAATTATGATTTGCTTTTGCGGGCGATGAGGCAGCTGGAATCGCCTTACCGGGAGGTTTTGATGCTCATATATGTGCAGGAGCAAAGTATTAAAGAAGCGGCTAAAGTCCTCTGCCGCAAGGAGGAAACGGTCAAAAAGCAGCTGCAACGAGGCAGACGGCAGCTGATTGAACTATGCAGAAAGGAGGGGATGTGCTTTGAATAAGAAACCGTTAAGCCCATTCCAGCAGGCGCTGCTGGATGCGCAGTTAGAGCAGTGGAAGAACATTCCTTCCGAAGAGGAAATAGAAATAACTTTGTCAGAAGAATTTCAGGCAAACAAGAATAAGCTGATTCGTCAAGCAAAGCAGAAAAAGGTTGGGAACGCCAGCATTATCCTTCGCCGAATTGCTTGCGCCGCTGCCATTCTTGTGATTTTGGCAATGAGCGCTTTTGCAATCCCCTTTGTGCGGGAGGGCTTGGTGCGAATCTTTGTTACAGAAGTCGACGATTCCTTCCCCTTTGATTTTGACGACGACTTGTTAGCTTCTGCCCCCCAAAGAATTGAAAAGGTATATAAACCCACCTATAGCCCGGAAGGATTCCGGGAAGATGCAATTATTTCCTCGGAATGGGTGGTCTATATGTGGCAGGGAGACGGAGGAAAGATGATTACCTTCGGTCAATATCCCCTTGCCAACGAATCGGTTCGCCCCCAAGAGGATACGGAGGGCTTGCAGGTAGAGGGCGTTCTGCCCAATGGGTACAAGGTGCTTTCTATCACCAACGAAAGCAGCCGGATGTATTTTTGGACAGATAACGAGTACTTTTACCGACTGATATGCAGCAGATCTGTTTCAACAGATGAATCAAGCAAAATGCTTCAAAACATTAAATTAAATGAAAATGCTGTAATAAAATTGCAAAAATGAACCTTAAAAAGGCAGTATTTTTGAGATTGGAGGTTGCGTTATGAAAAAGTGGTTTGTTTATTTACTGATTCCCTGTGTGCTTTTGCTACTTTTGCTGGTGGTGATTGCTGCCCAGAGCCAAACGCCTGACCCCACCGATCCCACAGATGCAACCACAGATCCCACAAACCCACCTACAGATCCTACCGATCCGCCTACAGTGCCGCCAACCAGCCCTCCCACCGAGCCTCCCACAGAACCGCCTACCGACCCTACGGGAGAGACTGAAGACCCCCGTTTTGCGGAAT
>JAZRKY010000164.1:0-7885 GCA_045646585.1 Faecousia sp.
CCCCTACATAATTGCACCACCAATACCACCCCTCGGCTCCCATTTGGGATGCCGAGGTCGTTTTTATGGAAAAATTTATTGTTCTTTCTTAAAATAGCCTCTAATGACAAGAACCAATCCAACAACAAGGGCAGCAAAGAATAGAATTGCGCCGTCGCCAACACCACCGATTGTCCAAGCTACAAAGCCCCAAGTGGCAATTATCAAAACAGCAATTCCTAATAGCATAGTTTTAATGGATTTCATTAAAATTCCCCCTTGCATAATCCCAATTCTATTGGGAGCACTTATTTATAATTACATATTTTTAGGCCGTTTGCAAACAGCAAACCATTCATCGCAATCCTGATAGAGACCAACAAGTTCCCATCCTTCAGCCCCTAATTCATTTAATACTCTTTGCGCAGTAAATCTTATATTAAACTGCTTGACGCAATATTCCCATTTTTGCATTTCGAGTCCTCCTTATTATCCATAATTGTCAATTATCAACTAAAAACGCGTAGCGGCGGGAGCAAGCCCCCGCCCTACGATGCTGTTAATTATTTGCCTGCCACGGACAGACCGTCTACCCAGACGGTGGGAGAGCCGAAGGTGGTCTTGCCCATAGGACGGGGCAGGGTTACATTGTCAGCCAGGGCTACAACATTTTTAAGAAGGTCGTAGAAGTTACCGGCTACGGTAAAGGATTTTACATAGGTGGTCTTTTCGCCGTTTTCCAGCATAAAGCCTGCGCTTTGCAGGGAGAAGTCGCCGGAAATGGGGTTTGCGCCGGCGTGCAGACCGCTGAGGTCGGTAATGTAAACACCGTTACCTGCCTTTTTCAGCAGCTCTTCCTCGGTCATATCACCGCCCGCCAGGTACATAGTGTAGGGGCTGATGCCAACAGGAGAGGTGTAACCGCCCTTAGAACCGTTGCCGGTGGTTTTCTTGCCCGCCTTGTGAGCCGTTTTCAGGTTATACAGCAGGGTTGTCAGCACACCCTTTTCAATCACATTTTTGCGATGGGTGGGGCTGCCCTCTGCGTCAAAGTTCATAGGTGTGGGATTTTCCTTGTGGAAAGGATCGTCAACCAAGGTTACCAGGTTGGATGCAATCACTGCGCCCTCCTGCCCTGCCAGCTTACTCAGACCCTTCTGGGCTGCTTCAGAGGAGAAGATGCCGGAGAACACCTGCAGTAGACTGCACATAGCATCGGGGCTAAAGAGCACCGGGTACTGACCGGTGGGGGCAACCTCACCGCCCAGCTGGCGGCGGGCTTCGGCAGCCGCCTTATCGGTCAGCTCGTCAATGTCGATGGTATCTAACTTGCCCAGCTTAATCTTAAAGGCGTTTTCCATTTCCTTGCCGTTGGAAACAACCGCAACGGTGATAAGACCGGCAGCATTGTTCTCATATGACAAATCTAAGCCCTTGGAGTTGTAAATGGCAATTTTGCTCTGCTGCATAATGCCCTGGCTCTGGCAGCCGTCAACCACCATTTCCTTGGTGTACAAGGTTTCCTGGGTCTTTACGGTAGCTGCAATCAGCTCCTCGGTAGTGGGCAAATCATAGGGAGTCAGCTCCAAAGGCTCGTATTCCTGACCGCCTTCGCCCAAAAATACCATATCCTCTGCTTCCAGGTTCTTGGCGTTATCCACAGCCCGGGCAACCACAGCCGCAGCCTCGTCCGCGCTCAGCGCCTGGGTGGAAGCGTAGCCCATCTTGCCGCCAACAATACAGCGGAAGCATACGCCGCCGTCCAAAGAGGATGTAAACTCGTTAACCTCGTGCATAAACACACCGACCTCGGTGCTGCCGCCTACCTCATAGTAAAGCTCATATTCGGCGATGCCCAGCTCTGCGCACTTGGCAATCACTGCCTGCTTAAATCCATTAAAGTCCATACTCTTTTCCTCCTTATCTGCCGCCAACGGTGATACTGGAAACACGGATCATCGGCTGACCTACATTGGTAGGCACAGAGCCGCTGCTGGAGCCGCACATACCCTGACCCATATCCAAATTCTTGCCAACCATATCAATGTCCATAATGACCTGGCTGCCCTTGCCAACCAAGGAAGCGCCGCGCACAGGCTCGCAAATCTTACCGTTACGGACCATATAGCCCTCGTTGACCGCAAAGTTAAACTCGCCGTTGAGGGGGTTAACAGAGCCGCCGCCCATTTCCTTGGCATACAAGCCATACTCCATAGAGGCGATAATATCGTCGTTATTGTCCTCACCCTCGGCAATGTACGTATTGGTCATACGGCTGGTGGGAGTATAGGCAAAGCTCTGACGGCGGGAGTTGCCGGTGGAAGCCATACCCATACGGCGGCCGTTGAACTTATCAATCATATAGGACTTAAGGATGCCGTTTTCAATCAGCACATTCTTCAGGGCAGGTGTACCCTCATCGTCAATGTTTATAGAGCCCCAGGCGTTGGGGATTGTGCCGTCGTCGATGGCGGTAACCTTGGTATTGGCAATCTGCTGACCTAACTTGCCGGCAAATACGCTCTGTCCGTAAGCCACAGAGGAAGCCTCCAAGCCGTGTCCGCAGGCCTCGTGGAAAATAACGCCGCCGAAGCCGTTGCCGATGGCAACGGGCATTACGCCTGCGGGGCAATAGCCTGCGCCTGCCATAGTGATAGCCTGCTTGGCTGCGTGGATGCCCACATCCTTGGCGCAGATTTCAGAATCAAACATCTCAAGACCCATCCGGCGACCGGGGGCGCAGGAACCTGTCTGTGTACCGCTGCCCAAATCTGCAACAGCGGAAATGGCAATCCGGGTA
This sequence comes from Faecousia sp., assembly GCA_045646585.1. GTDB lineage: Bacteria > Bacillota > Clostridia > Oscillospirales > Oscillospiraceae > Faecousia. The sequence continues at coordinate 2,780 of JAZRKY010000164.1, forward strand.
CGAATCTGACGGTCCTGGGTATAAATGCCCTCTGTGTTGGCAATCAGGATATTGTGGTCAACATCCGCCAAATTGCCGCTGACTTGGGTGATACCTTCGTGGTATTCCTTGGCGGCAAAATAGCCTTCCTTCAAAATTTCCACCTTCCGGGCGTTTTCCACAGAAGAGGGAACGATTTTTACAGGGTGAATATCCCCAAACAGGCGCTCACGCAGAACAATATCAATCTGGGCATCGCCCTGACCCAGCGCTTCCGCTGCCTTTTGGGCGCAGGCTACAAGACCTGCTTCAGAAGTATCCACGGTAGATGCCATAACGCTGCGCAGACCCTTATATACACGGACAGCTGCGCCGGCAATGACGGTGTCGTTAATGGATTCCACACGGTTGGCAATCATACTGACTGCGTGATTTGTGGTATGCTCAGCAAAAATTTCCGCATAGTCTGCGCCGGTAGATACGGCAGACAGCAGAACGCGGGAGCAAATTTCTTTTGAAATCATAAGCTTTTATCTCCTTTATAAAGATAATGTTATAGTATCACGTATAAAAACGCTTTGCAAGATATATTATTCTGTTCTTTACATCGAAAATAAATTGTTATATAATGTACGCATACTCAAATTTTATAATCACCATAAAGGAGACTCTCAAAATGGATTACGCAAAAGAATCCCTACGCCTCCACGGTCAGTGGAAAGGCAAAATCGAAGTTGTCTGTGCAGTACCCTGCGCAACAAAAGAAGACCTCGCTTTAGCTTACACCCCAGGTGTTGCGCAGCCCTGTCTGGAAATTCAGAAGGATGTTAATAAGACTTACGACTTAACCCGTCGGCACAACCTGTGCGCTGTCATCACCGATGGCACAGCCGTTCTCGGTCTGGGCGATATTGGCCCCGAGGCAGGTATGCCTGTTATGGAAGGTAAATGCGCTCTGTTTAAGGCTTTTGGCGATGTAGATGCTTTCCCCCTCTGCGTTAAGAGCAAGGACGTGGACGAATTTGTAAACGCTGTTTACCTGATGTCCGGCTCCTTTGGTGGCATCAACCTGGAGGATATTTCCGCGCCTCGTTGCTTTGAGATCGAGCGGAAGCTGAAAGAGAAATGCGATATCCCCATTTTCCACGACGACCAGCACGGCACCGCCATCATTACTCTTGCAGGTCTGCTCAATGCACTGAAGGTTGTTGGCAAGAAAAAGGAAGATGTAAAAATCGTTACTTCCGGCGCAGGTGCAGCCGCCATCGCTATTGTTAAGCTGCTGCTTTCCGCAGGTTTCAAAAACATTATTATGACCGATCGCTCCGGCGCTATTTGGGCAGGTCGTGATAACCTGAACTGGATCAAGGAAGAAATGGCACAGGTTACCAACCTAAACAAGGAAAAGGGTTCTCTGCAAGAAGTTCTCGTTGGCGCTGACGTATTTATTGGTGTTTCCGCCCCTGGCACAATTAACACCGAGATGGTCAAGACTATGAATAAGGACGCCATTGTCTTCGCTTGCGCTAACCCCACCCCCGAAATTTTCCCCGAGGACGCTAAAGCAGGCGGTGCTGCCGTTATTGCTACCGGTCGTTCTGATTTCCCCAACCAGATCAATAACGTTCTGGCTTTCCCCGGCATTTTCCGTGGCACTTTCGATGTGCGCGCCTCCGATATTAACGAAGAAATGAAGATGGCTGCCGCACAGGCGCTGGCTAACCTGATTTCCGACGATGAGCTGAATGCCGATTACATTATCCCCGCTGCGTTTGACAAGCGCGTTGGTCCTGCTGTAGCCGCTGCTGTTGCAGAGGCTGCCCGTCGCACCGGTGTTGCAAGAATCTAAGCAATTTGCCGGGGCTGCCGGTTATGCAGCCCCGGCCTTTCATTTTGTTGACAAGAGCAGCGATCCTGTGCTATAATAACAAAGTGTGTTGCAGGTTCAGTGTATGAGGAGTGTGTTTATGCAAGAGAAAAATACCATGGCGCATATCCGGCACTTCATTTGGGATTTTGACGGCACGCTCTTTGACTCTTACCCCATCATTATCGGCAATTTGCGTTCTGCTCTGCAAACCTACGGTTATGATTGCGACCCTACGGAAGCAATGAGCTTGATGCTCCAAAATATTTCTGTTGCTCACAACCATTATGCGGATAAATTCGGCATTTCCCGGGAAGAATTTGTGGAAACCTACAATCGCTTTCACCAGGATGTCAATCCTCAGCTTTTGGCGCAGCCTATGGCAGGTATTGTGGCGGTTTTGGCGCACATTTGCAAAACCGGCAGGAAGAATTACATCTTCACCCACCGTAAATGCAGTACTACCGCCGAGTATTTGGAAAAATACGGTCTTGACGGTTATTTTGAAGAGATTATCGGCCCGGAATCTCCCTGTTTCGCCTACAAGCCCGCCCCGGATGCTATCCTCTATTTAATGGAGAAATACGGAATGTCTTGTGGGGACGCGGTAATGGTAGGCGACCGGGATTGCGATTTAGGCAGCGCCCGTGCTGCCGGCATCGGCACAGTCCACTTCGTCTGCGCCCTCGTGCCGGAAACACTGCAAGCCGATTATCGCATCGAAAGCTACGCAGAAATGCAAAAGCTTTTATAATAAAGAAATTTGTAATTTGTAATTATAAATTGATAATTAAATATGCGGGCGTGGTGGAATTGGGAAGCGATGCGAGCGCCGCCGGTGGCGGATGAAGCGAGCTGAGCGCGTGGCCGCGGTCGGCAAGACGCGAGCCTGCTTCGTCAGGCGAAGCGGATGCCGGGCACCGCAACAGGAAAACACGTTGGATTTAGGTGCTGTTATCTCAGTGAAGGTTTCCTAAGGTAGAAAGAGGGTTTGTTATGGAAAAAGTCGTAATTATCTCCAGCACTAACGACCATTTAAGTAACGAGCAGAAGAAGGTTAATGAATACCTTGACAACGGATGGAAAGTTAAGACGATTCATACTGCAACTGCCAACGAATATGTAACCGTAATCTTTGTTTTAGAGAAATAAGCATTCAGCAAATAAAAGCAGGTTTCCCTGTTTTTATAAATGTGGATCAAGCGAAACGCTCCACCTCGGGTAATCTCCCCGTGTAAAAATGAGAGGTGTAATAAAATATGCGGATGTGGTGGAATTGGCAGACACGTATGATTTAGGCTCATATGTCGTGAGGCATGCAGGTTCAAGTCCTGTCATCCGCACCATATCGAGTGTTCATAACGGATTTGACCGTTGTGGACACTCGATTTTTTATTCATGCCTTTTACATCGAAGAAATCGTAGGTATGGGTGCTTTTTTGCTAATATGTTGCATCTACCAGATTTATTTGCTATAATATAAATGTCAGTATGAGTAGTCAGATTAGACTTCGATTGGTTCACGGAAACGTGGGCGGCATCGTATCACTAGATATGGATGCTCTTGTTTGCGGCACATGTCTCCCCTGTATACTTGTCATGTACTTACATCCCGACACCGATATTCGGAAATAAATCGAGATGTATGTGTGTCAGTATGTGAAGCATATAGTGTCGGAACGAAATAGACAGAACAGACTAAATCAATTATGTTTGGGAAGTCGGATTTGTGCTGGTGTGAAAATGTGATATAAGGCTGCATAGTTCCTTTGTTATTGGCGGATTGGGAAGTCCCCTCAGCTGCAGATGAGGGCCAATAATAACAAGGGAGGTGAGTTCGTGAAAAAGGCGGACAACCCTGTCGTCATTATCAATGGCGACAACAACGAGGTGGAAGTGAATGTTACCATTACTGAAACTTCCTCCAATACCCCTGCTGCAACTGTAATTGCCATTGGTGCTTTTGCAGGAGCAGCCGTACTGGCTGTATCACTTTGCTGTCCTGAATTACTTGCTGATTTTGTCCGTTGGATTATCAGCATTGTAGTTGGCGGCTAACACCAGCACATTTTTTATGAATTGAGGTGTTACATCTTTGAAATATTCAGATTGTCCACTCTACGGACTACAATCAAAAAAGATGCTGAAGCGCCTATTACATATAGAGGACAGCAAATTTACAAAGCAAGATTACATTGCCTCTCTTGTTTCTCCCTATATCGATAAAACAGGAAAACCAAGGTTAATTGAACCGCCGCATAAAGATCTGAAAACAATTCAAAAACGATTGAAAAATCTATTGGGCACAATAGTTGTACCTAACAACATTTTTTCAGGTATCAAAGGGCGTTCTTATGCGGACAATGCAAAAATGCATGCCGGTAGTCATAGTCGAAACCTATTTAAGATTGATTTGACAGCCTTTTTCCCATCTATTAGTAGAGAAACAGTTTATAACTTTTTCTATCACGACATGACTTGCTCGTCAGATGTTGCAGAGATTTTAACAAATTTAACAACTATCGATCTAGAAAAGGCAAGAGTACATGACCGTAATGATGTGTTGCTTTTCCTTGAATCAAAGAAAGTATCCTGCCATAATCATTTGATTTCTGGTGCTCCTACCAGCCAAATCATGTCTTACTTGGTCAACCACCATATGTTTGATGAAATGCAAATCGTTGCGGACAACAACCATGCAATAATGACGGTATATGTTGATGATGTTACTTTTTCCAGCGAATACCGACTTTCTCATAAATTTAAAGAACAAATTCTGTCTATTGTTAGAAAATATGGATACCAAATTTCCAGACCGAAAGTAAAGTACTATACAAAACTGTATCCCAAATTAGTAACGGGCGTTGTAATAGACTCATCGGGATCACCAATTATAAAGAATGCCATGCGAGAAAAGATCATTAATGAGCATAGGCACTTGAGAGAGTTTCCTGATGATAAAAGTAGCCGTCAGCGTTTGTGTGATCTGTTGACAGCAGCTCGCCAGGTAGATCCGCATGCTTTTCCTACTATTTATAAATTCGCGTTTTCTTCTCCGGATCATGAGTAATCGTACATGTTATGAGCAGGCTTGTAAGGGCCTGCTCATTTTTCATGCGCTCTTGGTGACATATTCAACTGCTACGCCTTTGCGTGTGTCAGCGGTGTAGTTGTCACCGGAGTCCGGGATCTCAATGACTAAGTCGGATCGTAGCCATGTCGTTCTGTGAGCCAAGGAGGTGCAAAGCTGTATTGTCTTC
>JAZRKY010000165.1:0-13498 GCA_045646585.1 Faecousia sp.
CTCCTTGGCTCACAGAACGACATGGCTACGATCCGACTTTATTCTCGAAAGCGTCCTCTAATTCGATTTCCTTTGCGATGGTTACACCGTCATTGGTAACCAGGGGCGCGCCATACATTTTTGCCAGCACCACATTACGACCCTTAGGTCCCAAGGTAACCTTTACGGTATTTGCCAGCTTATCAATGCCGGTTTGCAGCTTCTTACGGGCTTCTTCGCCGTAAACAATCATTTTTGCCATTTGTTATTTCCTCCTCAATTACGCAGTAACAATCGCCAGGATTTCTTCCTGCTTGACAAACTTGTAGTCCTCGCCGTCCAGCTTAAATTCGCTGCCTGCGTACTTGCCGACTACCACCTTATCGCCAACGCTAACCTCAACGGGCGCGTCTGCTGTACCGGGACCTGCCGCCACAACTTCAAAAATGCCGGACTGTTCCTTATTGGTGGTTGCCAAAATAATGCCGGAAGAGGTGGTTTCCTCTGCCTCAGTGGCTTTGAGCAGAATGTTATCTGCCAAGGGTTTTAGCTTCATAATATTGCCTCCATTAAACGTATTTCGGTTGGGCGTTTGCCCACACTTTTACATTTTTATTAGCACTCAGCCGATGCGAGTGCTAACTTTTCTATATAATAGCCTATGTTGCCAAAAAATGCAAGTATTATTTGCATTTTTTATGTGAATAAATTTTAACATTTTCCGCAATTATCCCTCAGCAGCCGCGGAGGGATAAAAATTATACTCTTGCGTGCCCCTGGGCGCAGATGACATTTACCACCTCATCCACGCAGTCCTGACATTCCTCTTTGGTGGCAGCCTCCACCATAACCCGGATAACCGGCTCTGTGCCGGACTCCCGAACCAGAATCCGACCTGTATCCCCTAACCTGTCTGCTACTTTCTGCACCGCCGCCTGCACCGCAGGGTCGTTTTTGGCTTCGGACTTTGAATGGACGCGGACATTTTTCAGCACCTGGGGATAGATGCGCAAATCCTCAAACAGCTGGCTCATTTTCTTTTTCTTTGCCAGCATCACTTCCATCATTTTAAGGCTGGTGAGAATGCCGTCGCCGGTGGTCGCATACTGGGAGATAATGATATGACCCGATTGCTCGCCACCTAACCGGCAGCCGTTCTGCACCATATACTCGTAGACATACTTATCGCCCACCTTGGTTTTGGCGTAATCAATGCCCTTTTCGTCCAAAGCTTTATACAGACCAAAGTTGGACATAACGGTAGTTACTACCGTATTGTTGTCCAGCTGTCCTTTTTTCCGCATATAGCAGCCCAGGGCATAAAGGATATGGTCGCCGGTGATAATATTACCCTTTTCGTCTACGCACAGACAGCGGTCTGCATCACCATCAAAGGCAAAGCCCACATCCAGATTGTTTTCAACCACAAATTTTTGCAGCACCTCAATATGGGTAGAACCGGCATTGGTGTTGATGTTTACACCGTCCGGGTCGGCATTTATCACATAGGTTTTTGCGCCGAGGGCATCAAAAACGGATTTTGCGATATTCCAGGCCGCGCCATTGGCGCAATCCAAGCCTACCCGCACATCCTTGAAAGAATACAGCCCCAAGCTAATAAGATAGCCGATATAGCGGTTTCTGCCGGATGCGTAATCCACAGAAATACCCACCTTTTCCCGCTGACCGAAGGGAAGCTCCTGCCATTTTTCACCGAACAGCTCCAATTCACCGTCGATATAGTCTTCTACCAAAGCGATGGTCTCCTCGTCCATCTTCTCGCCCCGCCCGTTAATGAGCTTAATGCCATTATCGTAATAGGGATTATGGCTGGCAGAAATCATAATGCCGCAATCAAAGCCATCCACCCGGGCAATATAGGCAACCGATGGGGTGGTGGTTACGTGCATAAGATAGGCATCAGCGCCGGAGGCGGTAATTCCTGCCGCCAAGGTATATTCAAACATATAGCTTGAGCGCCGGGTGTCCTTACCAATCACGATTTTCGCGCTTTCTTCACTGCCTGCCCGGCGTTTCAGTTCGCCGTAATACCAGCCCAAAAAGCGACCTACTTTATAGGCGTGATCTGCCGTCAAATTCTGATTGGCTTCTCCCCGGAAACCGTCTGTGCCGAAATATTTACCCATAGGAAAGCCTCCTTACTTGTTTTTGACGACCATTACACCGCCGGTCTTGTGGATGCTGTCTGCCGGAACAACACCCCGAACGCAGGACAGCGGATATACATTGGAATTTCTGCCGATGACCGTACCGGGATTGAGAACGCTGTTACAACCTACCTCAACAAAATCGCCCAACATCGCGCCCACCTTCTTGATCCCCGTAGGAATGGCAGGCTCTGTGTGAATAACCACCAGGGACTTATCAGACTTTACATTGGAGGTAACAGAACCGGCGCCCATATGAGCTTTGTAGCCCAAAATGCTGTCGCCCACATAGTTATAGTGGGGCACTTGAACACCGTCAAAAAGAATCACATTTTTCAGCTCCACGGAATTGCCCACTACGCAACCCTCGCCTACCAAGGCAGAGCCACGAACAAACGCCCCGTGGCGCACCTCCGTATTTGCGCCGACAATGCAGGGCGCGCCCAAATAGGCACTCGGCGCAACCTTTGCGGTCTTATGCACCCAAACCTGAGGGGAAATTTCTGCATAATCCTCACCCAAATTGCTCCCCAAGGAAACAATCAGCTCCTTAATGCCGCTTAGTGCTTCCCAGGGATAGGTAAACTGCGATAAATATTCACCGGCCGCAGAACGGCTCAAATCGTAAAGGTTTTTAATGGTAACCATATAATCCCACCTCTCCAAGGTTACTTATCTATTTTACAATAGTATGCCGCAATTGTAAATAATATTTTCCCTGTACACAAAAAAGAGACCGTCTGCCGACGGTCTCTTTCGTAAATTACTTTGCGTATTCTACAGCCTTGGTTTCGCGAATGACATTGACCTTGATCTGACCGGGGTATTCCAGCTCAGCTTCGATCTTCTTTGCCACATCCCGGGCCAGCAGGATCATATTATCCTCTGTAACCTCCTCGGGCTTAACCATAATGCGAACCTCGCGGCCGGCCTGGATGGCATATGCCTTCTCAACACCGGGATAGCTGCCGGTCAGCTCTTCCAGCTTCTGCAATCTGCGGATGTAATTTTCCACATTTTCGCGGCGTGCGCCGGGACGGGCTGCAGAAACGGCATCAGCCGCCTGAATCAGAACAGCGATAACTGTCTTAGGCTCTACATCGCCGTGGTGGGCTTCAATGGCATTGACCACAACAGGATTTTCCTTATACTTCCGGGCAAGGTCAGCGCCCAGCTGAATGTGGCTGCCTTCTACTTCGTGGTCGATGGACTTACCCAAATCGTGCAGCAGACCTGCCCGCTTGGCAAGGGCTACATCCACGCCCAGCTCAGACGCCATAAGACCTGCAATATGGGCAACCTCAATGGAGTGATTGAGAACATTCTGACCGTAGGAAGTACGGTATTTCTGACGACCCAAAATCTTAACAAGCTCGGGATTCAGACCGTGAACGCCGGTCTCAAAGCAAGCCCGCTCACCTTCCTCACGGATGGTGCGCTCCACGTCCTTGCGCGCCTTCTCCACCATATCCTCAATGCGGGTGGGGTGGATACGGCCGTCAACAATCAGCTTCTCCAGCGCCAGCCGGGCAATTTCACGGCGGACAGGGTCAAAGCTGCTGACAGTGATAGCTTCAGGCGTATCGTCGATAATCAGATCGACGCCCGTGATGGTCTCCAGGGTGCGAATATTGCGACCTTCACGGCCGATGATGCGACCCTTCATTTCATCGGTAGGCAGAGGCACTACGGAAACGGTAGCCTCGGCAGCGTGGTCGGCGGCGCAGCGCTGAATGGCGATGGACAGAATATCCCGCGCCTTTTCGTCAGCCTCGTCCTTCAGCTGCTGCTCGATCTCCTTGATCTTCATAGCTGTTTCGTGGCGAACCTCTGTTTCCACGGTCTCCAGCAAATAAGCCTTTGCCTGCTCCTGGGTAAGACCGGAGAGCTTCTCCAAGGTAGCGATATGCTGCTTGCGAACAGCCTCAGCCTCCGCCTTTGCGTCAGCCACCTCAGCCATACGGCGGGCATATTCCTCTTCCTTGCGCTCGAAGGCTTCTGCCTTCTTGTCCAGTGTTTCTTCCTTCTGTTGCAGCCGGCGCTCCTGCTTGCTCAGCTCGGCGCGGCGCTCTTTGACATCTCTTTCGTGCTCTGTGCGAGATTTATGGATTTCGTCCTTAGCTTCCAGAAGCAGCTCTTTCTTGCGGCTTTCACCACTGCGGATGGCTTCATTAATCAGACGGGTAGCTTCCTGCTCGGCAGAGCCAATTTCCCGTTCACCGACCTTTTTGCGGTAACCAATTCCACCGAAAAAGCCGATCAAACCGGCTACAACTGCTGCTGCAGCAATCGAAATAATATAAATGGGTTCCATAACTTCTCTGTGCACCTCCTTCAAGTTAAATTTAGGTGATGACACGGAGGTAAGCGCTATGGCCCTCGCGCTGTTTAGTTGTGATAAAACACCGCCACTGCGGCAAACTATCTAAGAAAAACAATACGAGGTGAGATAGGCTCCCCCGGTAATTCATCGGGTTATCTATGAAATGCTGCCCAAACTTAGCCAGCATACACATTACCAGTTATATTTTACCTGTCAGCCGAAAGAATGTCAAGCCTTTTTCCAAGCAAAAACAGCCGGAAAACGAAATGGTTTTCCGGCTGTTTTCAAATCTGTGTTATAAAACGCCCAAATGCTCCAGTAATATCTTAATTCCCAGCAAAATCAGAATAATGCCACCGGCAGCTTCCGCTTTCTTTTCATAGCGGCTGCCGAAGATATTGCCGATTTTTACGCCTGCAGTGCACATAACAAAGGTTACCACGCCAATCAGCGCCATTGCCACCCAGATATTTACATCGCCTGCCATCGCAAGAGAAATGCCGACCGCCAGGGCATCAATGCTGGTTGCCACCGCCATTACGAACATTGTCCTAACAGACAAGTCTGCATCCTGTTCCTCGCAGCAGTCGCACCCCGAAAAGGCTTCTTTGAGCATATTGCCGCCGATAAGCACCAACAAAGCACAAGCCACCCAATGGTCAAAGGCTTCGATTTGCTTAGCGAACAATGTGCCTAAGAAAAAGCCGATTACCGGCATCAGCGCCTGAAAGCCGCCAAACCACACACCGCAGATTGCGCCTTCTTTAAGTCCTGCCTTTTTCATAGACAGGCCCTTGCAAATAGACACCGCAAAGGCATCCATACTCAGCCCCACGGAGAGCATCATCAGTTCAAAAAAACCCATATCTTACTCCACAATGTATGCAGCGGTGATTTCTCCGTAATAAGCGGTATGGAAATCACCGGCAGTGTAATAACGCTCCATCGCAAAGGGTGCGATTGCCTCTTTATCCTGCTCCTGCTTGTAAATAACCTTGCACTCCAAAGTCAGGGGCAATTCCTTGATGGCAGGAACAGACACCGTCTCCCCCGCTTCCAAAGTCAGACCAAGCTGCTTAATCTTATCCACATCCCGACCGGATTTTGTGCCGCAGAAGCCCAAAATGCTCTTATCATACGCCCCATAGGGAATATTGATGGTAAACTCCCCATTTTTGTCCACCAATTCCTTTGTATATCGGCTTTCACGGACATATGCGATAAAAATAGGCTTTCCCCACTGGATGCCCATAGTACCCCAGCCAATGGTCATTGTATTGACCTTGCCATCCGCGCAGGTTGTCATCAACACACCCTTGCCTACCGCTTCCAAAATCTCCTTTGCATAATCAAAGACTTCAATTTTCCGCTTCATATTTTCCCCTCCATAAAAAGATGGTAATATCATACTGCAATTCAGTTCCCTTTGCAAGGATCTTTTCTCTATCATTTATACGAAACACATTCCACGCAAAAGCCGCCCGGGTATTACCCGGGCAGTTCATTTGTTTTTATACTCAACAGAAAGGCGCGCTGGGATTGTCTTTGCCGTCCGTAATGGAGGAATCGTTGTCGATTTTTCCGTCAGTGGTTGATTGGGTAGAGTCGTCATTGGAACCGCCTGTGGGATCCTCAAAGAAAGGTCCATCTGTAAAGGAGCCATCAGGATTTGTCTCATTGTTGTTTGCGCAGGCTGCCAACACACCAAGCAGCAGCATTGCTACACACAGGACACTGACCAGCTTCAAAACAGAATTTTGCATTTTTTATTTTCCTCCAAACATTTTATTTTTGAACCAAGCAAGCCTCCTCGCTGTCCAAAGGAGCACCCTGCGGACAGGAAAAAGCATTATCCACAAATTTTTATACAGTCGATACCCGATTGCCGTAACGTTGTACTGTTTCCCGCCCCTGTAAAAGTCGGTAACGGATGCTATCACCCAGCTGTTTTCCACCTGTTCTTTTTCCATTTGGTTATCGCCTGCGCACAAAACATAACTGTCTTTCTTTTTAAGTATTCTATGGAGTACATATTGCCCATTATCCCGCCGATACAGGATAATATCGCCCTTGTTTAGGGTTTTTACCGAGGCAAGCAGCACCCTATCCTTCATATGCCGGAGCATTGGCCACATACTGTTTCCGGTAACGGATAAGCTGGCGCAGCCTGTTTGTGAAAGCTGAAGCTCCACCACCTTCATAAGCTCCTCCATTGGAAGTTTTACTGTTTTATCCATCGCATTTCATAGCCTCACAGGACACAGTTGCCGCCTCATCATCATTCCGGCAGGTCAGCTCCCATACCGGCGCTTCCCGCAGCAGTAAATCTATCAGCTCCAGCTGGCGGTTCATACATCTCCTCGGAAGAGATCGCACGCACTGGCTGATCATCGCCGGAACGGCCTCCGCCGGAGTCATCCTGCAAATTTTGTTTTCATTTCCCCGCTTTAAGAAGGCAATTCCGCCAAGAGGAACACTTACAGGACTGGATAAGTCGTGCTTGCCTGACCAGGGTGTTCCATACACCGTCCAGCTATTGTTTATCCGTCGTAAAACGGGCTTATCGTCGTTAATCATTTCTGCGTCAAACAGCCGACACCATTTTTCCGTATGGGTGGATTTTCCTGTGCCGGGAGGCGCGGAAAACAAATAAGCCTTTCCGCCCAGCATAACCGCAGATGCGTGAAACTGGAAACCTGCAAAACGTAAAATTTCCACAGCAAATACTGCGCCGGTTCCTATGTATTGGGCGGTATCTAAATCATTTAATTGGGGGTATTTTTCTAAAAATTTCCCAACATCAAGGGTAAGGGTAATATCCGCAGGACTATCCTGCCGGGCAAGATAAGGTACTGCCTGTTGCTCTGTCCGCCCGGAAGCATCCATTTGCACCGTTAGGTCAGCAATTCGATACAAAGCCATACCTATCCTCCAAAATGCCGGTGTTTTCTCCGACGATTATTTTACAGCGCCCACTTCCTGCAGCTTTGCCACAAATTTCTCCGCGTCTGCCGCAGCCTGTTGTAAAGAAACCTCATACTGCTTCATAAGCACATCGGCAAGGCTTTCCAAGGTCTGCTCTGTAGCCAAGGCATTCCACAAATGCACCCCGGAGCCATTGAGGGTAACGATTCCGGCAAACTCACCAACTGCCGCGCCAACAGGCACCAGCACCTGAGATCCGGCAACCTCCCGCAGCAGGAAATTCTCATTTCTTATCATTTTTTATCTCCGATTTTCCTCGGTTTTACAGGCTTTTTGCAACTCTGCACAGGAAAAGTATAGCATAGACCAAAGCAGAGTGTCAAGCCTATTTCCCCTGTAAAAAGAGCGTGCAAAAGCACGCTCTTCAGTAATTTCCCAGCGCTTCCCCCACCTGTGGAAAGGGTATCATAGCTTCTGTTTCAGCTTTTCGGGGGGCAATGTGCTTTTCCATCCACAAAAGGTGATACCATCTGCCGAACTTATAGCCACAATCCGACATTTTGCCCACCTGCGTGTAACCCATATGGGTATGAAACAAAATACTGTCCTTCGTCAGATATTTGTCCTCCCGGTCCGCCGACGCTACGCAGGCTTCCAAGGTGCAGATATTTTGAAGCAGCAGCGCCTGCTCCAAGGCTTCGTACAGCTTCCGCCCAACGCCCTTACCACGGGCATCTCTATGGATATAGATACTGACCTCCACCGCCCAATCACAGGCAGCTCTTTTTATCAGCGAATGGGCATAGGCATAGCCCAAAATCGCCCCATTTTCTTCAAATACCAAAAAGGGGTATGTCTGCGAAATTTCCCGGATGCGTCCGGCAAATTCCTCTGCCCCAGGCGCTTCGTACTCAAAGGACACTGCCGTATTCTCTACATAATAGCCGTAAATAGCTGCCAGCGCGGGGCTATCCGTCTCTTTTGCAATCCGTATCATATCACATATTAGCTTTTACGGCAGAAATGAGTATATCTCCCGCCACCACCCGATCCTCGGGGGCAAAGCCTTCCTCAAAATTATCAGAATAGAGTACCTGCGCCGATGGCGGGAACTCCTCATCCCCTGCCCAAATAAGCAGACGGATGCGATAGTCGCCGATCAGGGAAAATTCATAGCCTGCATCACCGTGGGAAACGGCTGTTGCGCCCATTTTCTCCGCCGCCTTGCAGAACGCTTCCAAACGCGTACCAAAGGTAAAAGCCGCCCGGGTCAGAACTCTGCCGGTATAGGGCTTAATGTACAGCTCACCCCAAGGCATTTCCCGAAAGGTTTTCCAATTTCCCAGGCAAGGAACGGTCTTACCCTCCAGCAAATACCGAAGGAGGAAGGTTTGCACAGGAAGGGGTTTTCCGGCAGGCAGAATCTCCACCGCAGGGTGAGAAACGGTATAATCCGTACCCATTAAAGTTACCGAAAAGCACTTGCCATCCCAAGCGGAATTGGGCAAACGCTGAGCAATTTCCGCCGGGTCTGCGCTGCGGAATATATTTTCATAATAGGAAAAAGGCACTTCTTCCTTGTTGTTTTCTATTTGCATAATTTATCTCCTTTATTTTTCCGCGCCATCGCGAAGCATCGTAGGGGACGGGTTTCCCGTCCCGTTCCTCCACTGTCATTGCCAATGTAGGGGCGGCAACCTGCCGCCCGCAGGAGGCTAATAGCCTCCCCTACATTTATACCAATTTGGTTGTCAGTGCGAAGGCGGCTTTCCACCTTCGCAATCTAACGACCACTCGTAGCGGGCGGCAGGTTGCCGCCCCTATAAATTCTATCGTTAGCAGCTACTCTTACTGCATCGCGCTGGGGAATAAGGAACTGTTGGTATGAGGCAGGAAACAAGCCGCCACAAAGGCATCCATATAGCCGGGGTATGTAGACAGCTCCAAATAGGTCATATTTGCGCCTACCTCGCTGCATTTTGCATTGGCCTGGTCGCTCATAACCATAGCATAAGCGCCTGTCAGGCTGGAATTGCCGATATAGCAGAACTTTTCCAGCTCCACATCGGGCAGCATACCGATGCGCACAGCATTCTTCATATTGATGCCCGAGCCGATACCGCCGGCAACATAGACCTTATCAATCACCTCTACAGGCATATCCACGCTCTGCAGCAAAATATCAATCGCAGAGAAGATGGCGCCCTTGGCGCGGATAAAATTATCAATATCCACTTCGTTAATGGAGACTTCCCGCCCGGTTTCACTTTCATTTTCATAGGCAAGGACATAGCGTCCCATACCGTGTTCATCCCGCCGCACCCTGTCGCCCTCGCGGACAAAGAGGCCCTTGGCGTTAATGATACCGCAGCGGAACAATTCTGCAATAATGTCGATAATGCCCGAGCCGCAAATGCCGACTATCTTCTGCCCCGGGTCGCCTACAACGGTCAAGGTAGGCTCCATTGTTTCTTTGTCAATGGCGCACGCTTCCACCGCGCCGTCGGTAGCCCGCATACCGCAGGAAATATCGCCGCCCTCAAAGGCGGGACCGGCAGAACAGGCGCAGCTCATCAGAAAATCCCGATTGCCGAACACAATTTCGCCGTTGGTGCCAAGGTCGATAAACAGGCTCATTTCGTCCTTATCCCAAATCATCGACGCCAGTGTACCGGCAGTAATATCACCGCCCACATAAGAGCCGATGTTAGGCGCAAGCTGCACATCTGCCAAGGGGTTTGCAGGCAGCTTGAGTTCCCCGGCTTTGAGACCCTCCCAAGAGAAAAAGCTGGGGATATAAGGCTCCATCCGCACAGGCTCGGCATCCACGCCCACAAACAGGTGGTTCATCGTGGTATTTGCCGCCACGCACAGCCGCAGGATGGCATTTGCGGAAATACCGGCTGTCTTGCATAGATTGGCAATAATAGGATTGAGGGTTTCCTTAATAATGGCATCCTGCAAATTCTTCTTACCGCCGGGGCGTCCCTGCTGAATAATGCGGTTGATTACATCGGCGCCGTAGCGAATCTGCCCGTTGCCGGAAGAACCCTTTGCCAAGATTGCGCCGTCTGTCAAATCGACCAAGACCATCGTAACGGTGGTAGTACCAATATCAATGGCGCAGCCCACGATTTTGGTATCTTCCGGGGCGCAAACATCCATACACAGGAAGGTATCTCCCCTCTTTTCACCCTTAACACAGACGGTGAAGCTATTTTCCCGAAGGACAGTTGCCAGCTTCTTCATCACAAAGAAAGGCACATCTACCCGTTCTACGCCCAAGGCCGCCTGAATTGCCCAAGTAAAGCGCTCCACATCGGGCATTGTATCATCTAAAGTAGGCTCTGCCATCTCTGCCACGCAGGAGAGGAAATTATTTTGGAATGCGATGCCACCGGCGGTCATTTCCACCTTGGCATTTTCAAAAATCGCAACCTCCTGGGGGCTGGACAGGTCTGCCGTCTTCATCCGGGATTGGTAAGCGCTGGCAATATCCGGCACAAAGACCACGCAATCGGTCAGCACCTTGCAGTTGCAGGACATCCGCCATCCAGCTTCAAATTCTTCGTCGCTGATATGCCGGGAGGGAAATGCATCCACCTGCCCGGAAATCAGCTTTACCCGGCACTTGCCACAAGAGCCGTTGCCGGAGCAAGGAGCATCAATAGCAACATTGGCTCTTCTTGCCAATTCCAAAAGGTTATCGCCGACCTGACAGGCAATACCTACTTCATTTCCGCCTTCTATCTGAAAAATCACATTCGGCACAACAAAATACCTCACTTTTCCATACTTTTCTGCATAGCATTATACCACAACTTACTCCCCTTGTCTACCGAGAAATAGTAAGAGGAAGCGGGCGATTCTTGAGTCGCCCCTACGCGCCCCCATAGATTTCGTAGGGGCGCATCACAATGCGCCCGCCAAATACACAAGAGAGTCTTTCATACCGTCGAGGACGCCGGTCCCTACATACAAAAAACCAGAGGGCTGACACAATGTCAGCCCTCTCAAAAACTTAAATATTCAGCAGCAGCGCCCAGGCAAGACCGTAGTAGCTCAGTACCGCCACCAAATCGTTAATGGTGGTAATCAGCGGGCCGGAGGCTACCGCCGGGTCAACACCCAAGCGGTACAGACAAATGGGAATTGCCGCGCCGGTAAGTCCCGAAATTGCCATCGCAAAGCACATCGCAAGCCCTACGCACCCCGCCGCGGACAGCACAAATGCCGTGCCATACGCCCCGAAAACAAACAGATATGCGCTTACCATCACAAAGGAAATACCGCCCAAAACAAGTCCGTTTAATAGGGCAATTCGGATTTCCTTAAAAATGGTTACAAGCTGCTCTTTTGGGCTGTTTTCCTCACTGCTGCCCAACGTTCTGACCGTTACCGCAAGGGATTGGGTTCCCACATTACCTGCCATACCCAAAATCAGGGATTGGAAGGAAACAATCATAGGAAGGGCATCTACCACGCCCTCAAAAAGCCCTACCACAGCCGAAACCGCAAGACCCATAAACAGCAGGGCAATCAGCCAAGGAACACGCTTTTTCATACTTTCAAACAGGCTTTCGTCCGGCTCTTCCTCTGCACTCAAAGCTGCCAGCTTGGCGTAATCGTCGCCCAACTCTTCGTCAACCAGTTCGATAATATCCGTAGAGGTAATTACGCCCAATAGCGCCTTGTTTTTCGACGAAATAACGGGAATCAAATTCTCCGAATAGCTACGCAGTCGCTCGATATTATCAGAAATAATATCCTTATCATACACAAAGGGGAAGGTATTATAAATAAGCGTTTCCAGCTCCACATTACTGCGCGCCACAATCAGATCCTTCAGGTCGATAGCACCATAAAAGGAATCGTCCTCATTTACGACAAAAATGGTATAGATATTATCGTTTTCCGCGGCCTCTTCCACCAAGGTTTTCATCGTTTCCTTAATGGTAAAGCTCCGCTTGACGGCGATAAAATTGGTGCTCATCCGGCTGCCAAATTCCTCGTCATCATAGGAAGTGATCAATTCGATCTCTTCCTTGATTTCCTCGTCCTCGATGAGCTCCAAGACCTCATTTCGGGTCTCCTCATCCAAGTCCTCCAAAGCTTCTACCGCATCATCGGCATCCATCTGCTCAATGATGTCCGCCGCATCGTCAGCATCCAGCTCAGAAAGATACTCACCGGCATCCTCCAAATAGGAAACAATCTCAGACATACCCTCGCTGCCAAGAATTTGTCGCAGCCATTCCTGCTCTTCAAATTCCAGCTCCTCAAAAACGCCTGCAATATCGTTTTCGTGGTACTCTTGCAGCTGTTCGCGAATTTCTACAGGACCAAGCCCACTTCGGATGATACCGAGAATTTGGGCGCTGTAATCCTGTTTTTCAAGAACAATCTTTTCTTCTTCCATCGGTATCCTCCCTTTTATCCATATTACTTTTAGTATAGCCATAAATTCCGCCCTTGTCTACCCCAAAAAAAGAAACCGCACCACGATTTTTCGTGGTGCGGTAAGAGATAAATTCTTTATGCCAAAGGCTCCATACCCAAAACGGGGTGTCCTTTCTCGGTCAGCCAGGCAATCAGTTCTTCTGCATCGCAGGTAACGGTTTCGTCAGCTACCATATCGGCAAAATTCTCAATGCCGTACAGCTCGAGAGCAGTCTTATTCAGCCGTTCAGCTACATCGTCCTTCAGCTCCTTGGGCATCCATACGATACGCTCGATACCGCCCTCTGCGTAGAGGACCTTCTTGGAGGAGATGAAATGACGACCGTGTCCCATAAAGCCGGGGGTCTGTACACCGCCGCCGGTGCAGGAAGCCAGCTCACCGAAGGTCATACCGGCAGGCGTCATACCCTTAAATTCACGGTTAACCACAATAACACCGCTGCTGACAGGCTCGATGCCGCAAATGCACTCGAAGCAGCCGCAAGAAGTCATAGGATCTTCCAAAATGGAGTAGAGAGTAACATTTTCTACCGCGCCGTGGGTTGCATCGGTAATGGCCTTGTTAACAGATTCAAAGCGGCCGGTGCGCTCATCTAAGCAGCCTTCCTTGAAGATGGGCTGGCAAGGACCGTTGGGGTCAAGC
>JAZRKY010000166.1:0-6290 GCA_045646585.1 Faecousia sp.
GGTAGAAGCGCTGAAGGCTATGCTGGGCATTGCCGCCAAGGTGAAGCTGGTTGCGCCTAAGACCATACCCGCAGCGAAGGCAAAGCCGTCCGCGTCATTGACAAGCGCAAAATTTAAGGAGGTATTTATATGAGCATTCATCAAATCTCCGTATTTTTGGAAAACCGTACAGGTCAGCTGGCAGAAATTACCCAGCTTCTCGCCCAAAATCACATTGACCTGAGAGCAATTTCCATTGCAGAAACCGCAGACTACGGTCTTGCCCGTATGATCGTGGACGATGCCCAAAAGGCCAGTAACATTTTGTTACAGCACGGCGACATTTTGTCTATGACCCCGGTCTGGGCTGTGGAAGTTCCCGACCGTCCTTCCGGGCTTGCGGATTTGCTTGCGGTTCTTGCCAAAAACCACATTGATGTGGAGTATATGTACTCCCTTTTTACCCATCGGGAAGGAAACGCCTATATGGTCCTGCGCATCTCCGATGAAGCCACCTTCACAGCCGCTTTGGCCGAAAACAGCATCAAAATCGTCTCGGGCGAAGAATTAGGTCTGAAATAAATCCTTCTTATAAGCAAAAGGGTCTGTTGCAAAACGGTGCAACAGACCCTAAAATTATGCAATTATCTACAGATAGCGGATGTAGGGGCGGTCATTGACCGCCCGCGGGCGACTAATAGTCGCCCCTACATATTCTATTAAACTTTTTTCGTATCTTGCACCGACTCTTTTCTT
This sequence comes from Faecousia sp., assembly GCA_045646585.1. GTDB lineage: Bacteria > Bacillota > Clostridia > Oscillospirales > Oscillospiraceae > Faecousia. Next base: position 736 of record JAZRKY010000166.1, read on the forward strand.
TTAGATTTAACTATAGCCGCCTTCCCGGATATATTCCGCCACCAAGTCCCGGGCGAAAACACCGGGGTCGAGATACTCTATCACCGTCAAATTAAGATAATCATATGTCCAGGAATCGGCAATAATATAATATGTCTTTGTGCTGTCCAAGCCGCCCTTTAAGGTCTGTCCGTACTCCTCATAGTAGAGATTATAATCACCATTATTAAAAAATCTGTTTCTCAAGACACTACCCTTTATGGCGCACAGCGCAATCTCGTTATCAAAGGGGAGCAAGCTCATTAAGTCTGCATAGGTTACAGTTCCCTTGTAGAGATTGTAGGGGCTTCTTGTATTAAAAGAACCGCCGCCTAAAACAATGTCATACTCCTCGCCCCATTTTTCCACGCCCTTTTCATAATAGAGCTGCGCTACAAGGGCTTCGATTTCCGAATCGTCCCGATAGGCTTTGTTATAGCCCAAATTTTCATAAACAACGGAAAGGGTTTCCTTATATTTTTCCAAAAGCTCTGCGATCAGCGGATCATCGTCCATATTCTCGTATTTAGATTTGCCAATCTGACCTGCCTGCCGGGCAGAAAAGGCATTGGTTACGGAATTGATAGAAATCTCTATATGAGAGATACCGTTTTGATTGTCGCCTTTATTTTGCAGATGGTAAACACCGTATTTATCTTTTACACAATATTCCTTATGGGTATGTCCTTCAAATACAAGGTCTACATAGCCGCCGCTGGACAGGGAAAGGTCATAATCCTCCTGATCGCTGTGAAGCACATACACGATGAAATCCACGCCCTGATTCTGCAGGCGGGTGCTTTCTGCCTTTACCAGCGCTGTCAGGTCGCTGCCTGTCTTAAAATACACATCTTCACATTTGTCCCCCGCAATAGAGGAATAACAATCTCCAATTGCACCGATAATGCCAATCTGTATATCACCGGCTTCCACAACCACCGAAGCATCGCAATACTCCACCCGCTTATTGGTCTGTCTGTCATAAATATTGATAGCGAGGAAAGGAAATTCTGCAAGCTCTGCATTGTTTTTGATATATTCGCTGCTCCAGTCAAATTCGTGATTGCCGATGGTCATAGAAGTGAAATCCAATTCGTTCATCCAGTCGGTGATAATCTGACCTTTTGTTATGTTGGATTCTGCGCCGCCCTGCCACATATCACCGGCAGACAGGAAAAAGGCATAATCGTCCTCTTTACGGGCATTTTTAAGATAAGTAGTCAGCTCGTCTACGCCAATTTGGCTGTCATTATCCACAAATTTGCCGTGCAGGTCGTTGATGGAATAAAAATCGATAAAAACAATGAGCGACTGGCTGCAAATATCGCACAGACCGTTCTCGTCCTTATCCTTATGCTGCTGACAAACCGTGTCGGCGCATGAGGGTAAAAGCAAAATTACAGACACGCAGCCAACAAGCAGAATTAACAACGCCAAAAGAGAAATCCGTATTTTCTTCATTCCAGTACCTCCTTCATTTCGTTCATTATATATGAAACGGGAAGTAAGGTCAACAAAAACTACCCCCATTCTGCAAATATCCCTTCCTTTCCACAAAAAAACGTTTCGTCAGCAATTTGCCCTTGCCTTAAATACGACTTTGTGCTATAGTAGGTAGGGATAATGTCTATTTGTATTTATAATGGTGTTGTAGCGCCCCTTCTCTTCCTTTATTTTTCTTTTGGGGATAAATTTTCCCTTTATTTCTCAATCAGAAAGAGAGCTATTTATGAACAGAAGTTACCGGCTGTCCACCGCTTTGGATGTGGATGACCTTTTGATGGAATGCGTACCCTACGCCATCCGTCTTGCCAATGAAAAATATAAATTTGACCCCCCGCTGTCTATTCACGAGGTCAACGGCTGGGGTAAGCTGGGCACCCGGGCAGATGTAATCTTTGAATTTATGGATGACCCGGAGTTTTTCCGTACCCAGCCTGTTATTCAGGGCGCTAAGGAATTTGTCCGCAAGCTCTCCCAAATGACCGAGGTCTTTATCTCCACCGCCGTCTGGCCCGATTATTTGACCCTGCGCTTTCAGCGGATTTTAGAGGAGTTCCCGGAAATTCCGCAAAATCATATCCTGATGGGTGCCCGTAAGGATAAGGTGGATGTGGATATCCTGTTTGACGACGGTATGCACAACATTCTTAGTTCCAATGCCCCCTACCCCATTTTGATGCGCCGTCCCTGGAACTGGGAGGCAACGGGCGTTTTGGCTGTCAATAATTACGATGAGTTTTTGAAGCTGGTGGAGGTCATTGCCGACAGCTACAGCATAAAGCCCGAAAAATTCTCCTTAAACGAACCCAGCATTGTGGTGCTGGTAGGACCTTCCGGCAGCGGTAAGAATGAGATTGCTCAAGAGCTTCTGTCCACTTGCAGCGCTTTCAAGAAACTAACCAGCTACACCACCGATAAAACCGCCCTTTCCCGTCAAATGGAAAGCTATCGCTATATTGGTCTGAAGGAATTTCAAAAATTATGTGATGCGGGCGAAATTTTTGAGTCTACCACCTATGGGCATCACGCCTACGGCTCCCGCAAGTCCGATGTGGAAGAAATCCTTGCCGGCGGCCACCACGTGCTGACCGTTATGGATATTTGCGGCGCAATGGCAATGAAAACTCACTTTTCCAATGTCATCACCATCTATGTCAAGCGGGACAGAAAAGATTTACTCACCGCTGTGCTTGAAAAGGATCTTCCCACCCCCGACAAGGTAAACCGCATTATAGCCATCGAGTCTGAGATCAAAAACGCCCATATCTGCGATTACACAGTAGATTTCAAAAGCAAAGAGCAGGCTGTATCTCAGATCTGTGAAAAATTAGGTCTGAAATAATCCAAGGAGTACCGTTTATGACCGCTGATTTACAAAAGGCCGCTATCACAAAGCGATTTGCCGCCGCCCTGCTGGATTTTATCCTGCTGACCATTTTGGTAACCGGCGCTGCCGCCGCCCTTGTTGGCATCTTTGATTTCGATAGCCAAGCAGCCATTATGGGAGAACGGCAGACCTATTTTGAAAACGAATACAATGTAAAATTCGATATTTCAGCAGAAGATTTTGAAAAGCTCACAGAAGCCGAGCTGAAGAAATATGACGAAGCCTACAACGCGCTGATAAGCGACAATGCCTTTATTCAGGCATATAATTTCCAAATCAGCGCCACTATGCTGGTTACCTCTTTCTCTATCTTGATTGGTGTCTTAATCGTAGAGTTCTTCATTCCTATGTGGCTGAAAAACGGGCAAACCGTAGGCAAAAAAGTCTTTGGTCTTGCGCTTGTGCGCATTGACGGTGTGCAGCTTACCAATCTGCAGCTTTTTGCGCGGTCTGTACTCGGTAAGTTCACCGTTGAAATAATGATCCCTGTTTATATCATTATTCTGATCTTCTTCAATGCCGCCAGCATTATCTCTCTTGCCATCTTAGCCGCCCTCGTTATGGGACAGATAGCATCCTTACTTGTTTCTAAAGCAAACGCAGCCATTCACGACCATTTGGCAGGCACCGCCGTTGTGGACTTTGCCAGCCAAAGAATCTTCCGCACAAAAGAAGAGCTGTTAGCATATACCAAGGAAATCCATGCGGATCGGGCTAACCGTTCCGACTATAAATAAAATGGAAGGGAATCAATATGAAAGTTGTATTGCAAAACCTGACAAAAGTCTTTCCCAGCCGGGATAAGAAGGCAGGAAAGGAAGTCGTTGCTGTTAACGATTTCACCTTCGAAATTCCCGACGGCAAGCTGATCGGCCTTTTAGGCCCCTCCGGCTGCGGCAAAAGTACCACACTGTACATGATCAGCGGTCTGCAAAAGCCCACCAGCGGCAAGATCTTCTTTGGCGAAGACGATGTTACCGAGCTGACCACTGAGAACAGAGGCATTGGACTGGTTTTCCAGAACTATGCACTCTACCCCCACATGACCGTTCTGCAGAACATTCTGTTCCCCCTGCAGAACCTCAAAGGTGAGGACAAGATGACCAAGTCAGAAATGCTGGAGCGCGCCCATTGGGCAGCTAAGCTGGTTCAGATTGACGATTTGATGGACCGCAAGCCCAGCGAAATGTCCGGCGGTCAGCAGCAGCGTGTGGCGATTGCCCGGGCGCTGGTTAAAATGCCCCGCGTTCTGCTTTTGGACGAGCCCCTTTCCAACCTGGACGCCCGTCTGAGACTGCAGACCCGTGAGGAGATCCGCCGCATTCAGAGAGAGACCGGCATCACCACCATCTTCGTTACCCACGACCAGGAAGAGGCTATGTCCATTTCCGATATGATCGTTGTTATGAAGCTGGGTGTTGTTCAGCAGATCGGTAAGCCTCAGGAAGTTTACGATGATCCTCAGAACCTGTTTGTTGCTAAGTTCCTGGGTACACCTCCTATCAATGTGTTTGAAGGAAAGGTCCGGGGCGGCCAGCTGTTTATCGGCGAGGATGCGGTACTGGATGTGGCAAATGTCGAGGATCAGGATGTCATGGTGGGCATTCGTCCCGAGGGCTTTGAGCTGGCTGAGGACGGCAAGCTGAGCTGCGCTTTGAGCAACGTGGAAGTTATGGGTCGTGACGTCAGCATCGTGTCCACCAACAGCGCATCTGCCAACCCGGTGGTTCGCTCTATCATCAACGCCGACAACAAGGTGGACATCACCTTGCAGACGGTTCGCTTCAATCTGAAGCCCCATAAGGTATTCCTGTTCAACAAGGAAACTGAGGAACGGATCAATTTTGAGGTGAAGTGATATGGTAGATAACAGACAGCAATGGAAAGCATGGCTGTATTTGTCACCGGCGATCGTCCTTCTGTTGGTCTTTACCGTCTGGCCGATCTTCAACACCTTGCTGATGGCATTCCAGAATGGCTACAGCGCCAATCTGGCCAAGGCAGGACAGACCTTCCAGTTCGGTATTGCCAATTTCCAGAAGGTGTTGGGCTATAAGCGGTTTATCAACTGCTTGTTCAACACGATGATCCTGTGTGTGGCAACCGTGCCTATCTCCACGATTTTGGCGCTGCTGATCGCAGTGGCATTGAATTCCGTGAAGTTCCTGCAGAAGACTCTGCAGACGATCTTCTTCCTTCCCTATGTGACAAACTCCATCGCAATCGGCATGGTGTTTGCGGCAATGTTCAACATTATCGGCCTGCGGCCTGCCGGTGACCTGGCAGATACCTGGGGCATTGTGAACAACGTGGTCATGTTCTTCGGCGGAGAGCCGATCAACTGGATCAGCGCAGGCTCCGGCTACTGGGCGAATATCGCAGTTATGGTCGTGTATATCGTATGGAATGCGCTGCCCTTTAAGATCCTGGTATTGCTGGGCGGCCTGCAGAGCATCAACAAGCAGTACTATGACGCTGCAAAGGTGGACGGTACCCCCCGTAAGAGAGTGTTCTCCCGGATCACTGTGCCGCTGCTGTCTCCCATGATCGCCTACGTTGTCATCACCGGCTTTATCGGCGGTTTCAAGGAATACTCCAGCATCGTGGGTATTTTCGGTGATACGATGGGTCCTGTCCATGATGCGGG